>DAONLG010000009.1:0-26277 GCA_035406565.1 Soehngenia sp. | reverse complement strand
GAATTCCAAAATATTTTACTACCGAGGTAATTTACACACTATTTTGGACTTGACTTATAGTGGTATATAAACTTAATGGGGAGAGATAAAACTAATGTTGAAGTTTCATATAAGTACATTTGGTTGTCAAATGAATGAACATGATACAGAAAAAATAATTTGGACTTTAGAAAAAATAGGATATCAGCAGACAATCAATCGAAGCGAAGCTGATATAATAATATTTAACACATGTGCTGTTAGAAAAACTGCTGAAGACAGAGTATTTGGGCAATTAGGTGAACTTCAAGACCTAAAGAGAAAGAATCCTAGTCTAATAATTGCAGTCTGTGGATGTTTAATGCAAAAGGAAGATATAAGAGATTATTTTCTAAAAAAACACAGGCATATAGACATAGTTTTTGGAACAAATAATATTCATAAATTACCTCAGTTAATAGATAGGCATCTACGTACAAATGATAGAGTTATAGATGTTGTTGAAGATACAAAAGAAATATCAGACAATATTGACTCAAATAGAAAATATTCTTATAAAGCTTTTGTAGACATAATGTATGGTTGTAACAATTTTTGCAGTTACTGTATAGTACCTTATACTAGGGGTAGGGAGAGAAGTAGATCAGTTAAATCTATAATTAACGAGGTAGAGAATTTAGCACAAACAGGTTGCAAAGAAATAACTTTATTGGGCCAAAATGTCAACTCTTATGGGAAGACATTGGATGAAAAAATAACTTTTTCTCAACTATTAACATTATTAAATGAAATAGAAGGCATTGAAAGAATAAGATTTATGACATCGCATCCAAAAGATTTCTCAGAAGATTTAATAGAAGCTTACAAAAATTTAGATAAACTATGTAACCATTTACATTTGCCTGTTCAATCTGGAAGCAATAGAATTTTAAAGCTTATGAACAGAAAATACACTAAAGAAGAATATCTTGAGAAAATATATAAAATAAGAGAATACATTCCAGATATAGCAATCACAACAGATATAATAGTTGGATTCCCAGGAGAGACAGAGGAAGATTTTGAAGAAACTCTCGACTTAGTAAAGAGTGCTAAATTTGACTCAGCTTTTACTTTTTTATATTCTATTAGAGAGGGCACAAACGCTGCAAAGATGTCTAATCAAATACCAGATGAAATTAAGCATGATAGATTTCAAAGATTGCTTGATGTGCTCTATCCAATAGGCCTGGAATCTAATAAAAAATTGATTAATACAATACAGAGAGTATTAGTTGAAGAAACTAGTAAAAGTGATGAAAATGTATTATCTGGAAGAACTGAAACAAATAAATTAGTCCATTTTAAAGGTAACAATAATATTATTGGTCAAATTGTGGATGTAAAGATTACAGATGCTAAAACATTTACCTTAGAAGGAATTATAGTGTAATGTCCGGAGGTTAAAGACAATGAATGAACTGACTCCAATGATGAAACAGTATATGAGCATAAAAGAACAGTATAAAGATTCTATTTTGTTTTTTAGATTAGGCGACTTTTATGAGATGTTTTTTGATGATGCAATTATTGCATCTAAAGAACTTGAAATCACACTTACTCAGAGAGATTGTGGCTTAGATGAGAAAGCACCCATGTGCGGAGTGCCTCATCATGTAGCAGATCAATATATTTCTAGATTAGTAGATAAAGGTTATAAAGTTGCAGTTTGTGAGCAAGTAGAAGACCCAGCTATGGCAAAGGGAATTGTCAAACGAGAAATTATAAAAATTGTAACTCCCGGGACTATATTAGACTCAATGGTATTAGATGAAAAAAGTAACAATTTTTTAGCAAGTATTTATTACGATGATTATGGAGTTGGGCTATCATATGTTGATAATTCAACTGGTGAGGTGTATACAACCCAGTTCATTGGTGATGAACAATATAAAATGTCATTTATCATAGACGAGCTAGGTAAAATAATGCCATCTGAGCTGATAGTTAACTCTAATTTTTCTAAAGAAAAAAAAGAATTAAATCTCATTAAAAATAAATTGAATCCATTCATTAATGTCTATGAAGATAAGGCAATTGATCTAAACAAGTGTAAGGGATTTATTTATGATTTTTTTGATGAAAAAATCATAAATAAATCAAATTTAGACGAGAAAATATACTGTTTGGTAAGCCTAGGTAAGCTTTTAATTTATTTAAGAGATACGCAATTCAATTTGATTGAACATATAAACTACTTTCAGTATTATGAACCCGAGCAATTTATGATCATGGATATAAATACAAGAACGAATTTAGAGATAAATGAAACCATAAGAGGAAAAACTAAAAAAGGTGCATTGATAGATATAATTGATAAAACAGAAACTGCAATCGGAGGAAGACTTTTAAAAAAATGGCTTGAGCAACCATTAATAGATCAAAATAAGATAGAAGAGCGGCTGGACATCGTTGAATATTTTACAGAAAATCTAATCTTGCTTGATGAAACCAAAAATTTATTGAATGGAGTATACGACATTGAAAGATTATCAACTAAAATAGTGAATGGTATCTGCAATGCAAGAGATTTACTATCTTTAAAGCTTTCTATAAAGATACTACCAGAATTAAAAAAATTATTATCAGCTTCCGCTTCTGATATATTAAAAGCAATAAGTGATAATTTAGATGATTTGAAAGATATCTATCTAATTATTGAAAATTCCATAGTAGATGATCCTCCTATTTCACTTAAAGAAGGTAACATTATCAAACAGGGTTTTAATAAGGACTTAGATGAATTAAAGGATATTTCTAGTAATTCAAAAAAATTATTAGCTGAATTTGAAACTAAACAAAAAAATATAACTGGAATTAAAAATCTAAAAGTTGGATATAATAGAGTCGTTGGGTATTATATTGAGGTCACTAAGACAAATTTAAACTTAGTACCTAATTATTATATTAGAAAACAAACTTTATCTAATTCCGAAAGATATTTTACACAAGAGTTAAAAGAAATCGAAGAAAAAATAACTGGTGCTGATGAAAAAGCAATTCAATTAGAATATGAACTATTTCAGAGTATTCGTGAAAAAATCAAATCACAAATTAATAGAATACGAGAATGTGGCAGAACTTTATCATACTTAGATGTGCTGTCAAGTTTTGCTAAAGTTGCCATTGATAATAATTATGTACGCCCAAGATTTAACAATGATGGAATTATAGAGATATATGATGGTAGACATCCTGTTGTAGAAAATGTCATAAAAGATCATATGTTTATCCCCAATGACGTTTTTTTAGATGGTAAAGATAACATGATTCATATAATAACAGGCCCAAACATGGCAGGTAAGTCTACATTTATGAGACAGATTGCAATCATAACCTTGATGTCACAAATAGGATCATTTGTCCCTGCAAGAAAAGCAAATATATCTATTGTTGATAGAATATTTACACGCATAGGTGCGTCAGATAACTTATCTCAGGGAGAAAGCACATTTATGGTTGAAATGAATGAAGTTTCAAATATAATCAAAAATGCCACTTCTAATAGTTTAATAATTCTTGATGAAGTTGGTAGAGGAACAAGCACATATGATGGTCTAAGCATAGCTTGGGCTGTTGTCGAATTTATTGCATCCAACATCAGAGCAAAAACACTGTTTGCAACTCACTATCATGAGTTAACAGAATTAGAAGACAAGATAAAAGGAGTTAAGAATTATCACATCACTGTTAGAGAAAATGGTGATGACATCATATTTTTAAGAAAGATTGTCCGAGGAAAAGCGAATAAAAGTTTTGGTATTCAAGTAGCAAAATTATCTGGTTTGGATCAGAACATTATTGAAAGAGCTTATGAAATTCTTAGATTAATAGAAAATCGTCAGTTAACAAAACAGAGATCCGATAGCTTGAATAATAATGAATCTCAAATAACTTTATTGGATTATAAGAAAAATTATTTTATTGAAAAGATATCAAATATTAATATAAATTCATTAACTCCGATAAATGCGATGAACACATTAAATGATCTCGTGAAAGAAGCCTTAAGATTAAAGGAGTTGTAGTATGCCTAAAATCAATTTATTAGATGATAATACAATCAAAAAAATAGCAGCAGGAGAAGTAATAGAAAGACCTTCGTCTATTGTTAAGGAATTAGTTGAAAACTCAATCGATGCTAATTCTGGACAAATAATAATTGAAACAAAAGATGGGGGAACAACTTATATAAGAGTGACAGATGATGGAATTGGAATGGAAAAAGAAGATATCCTTTTAGCTTTTGAAAGACATTCTACTTCAAAACTAAAGACAATTGAAGATTTATATAAAATAGTTTCTATGGGTTTTAGAGGAGAAGCTCTTTCCAGTATAGTCTCAGTATCAAATGTTGAGATAGTGTCCAGAACAAAAGAAAATCTAGTAGGCAGTAAAGCTGCTTTTGAAGATGGAAAACTTAAATTCATAGAGCCAATCGCTGCAAATGTTGGAACAACAATTATCGTAAAAGATGTTTTTTCTAATTTACCAGTTCGAAAAAAATTTTTAAAAACTAACGCCACTGAAGAAAGATATATTGCTGATATTGTAACAAAAATTGCCTTGGGAAATCCCAGAATATCAATCAAGCTAATTCGAGACGGTAAATTAACGTTAAATACAAATGGTTCGTCTGAAGAAATAAATGTTATATATCAGTTATTAGGTAAAGATATCGCTAAAGGGATTAGCTTAATTGAATTTGAAGATGATAATTTTAGTTTTAAAGGTTATTTTTCAAATAATAATATTTACCGAAGCAACAGAAATTATCAATATTTATTTGTTAATAACAGGTATGTTTATGATTACAAACTAGCGAAGGTCATAGAGGAGCAATATAGTTCTATGTTGCCTATAAATAAGCATCCAGTATTTATTCTTTACATTAATATCGATCCAGCTTTAATCGATGTAAATATACATCCCACTAAACAGGAGATAAAATTTATCGAAGAAAATAAAATTTATTCAATCATTGCAAATCAAATTAAGCAGAATACCAGTAAAATTGTCAATATACCTAGTCCAAGCTTAGAAAATAAAGAAAAGAAAAAAACTGAAAAATATCCATATATATGGGATTTACAAAATAATGATCATAAACAAATCTCGAGCATTAAAAAAGATGAGCAAATAGTAAGAGAAAATAGAGCATTCGATTTTGAAGATTATACATCAACTGATTTTAAAAATATTTTATACCAAGACAATGATATGGTTAATGAAACGATCAAGGATGATTTTATTGAAAATCCTAATATTGGAGAAAAAAAGAATCAAACTTACAATTACAATGATAATGCGACGATAAATTTCAACGAATTAAAGTTTATTGGTATAGCTTTCAGCACTTATGTTATTTTTGAAAATAATAAGTCTGATACCATATATATTATTGATCAGCATGCAGCTCATGAACGTGTCATGTATGAAAAGCTATTAAGAGAATACCATAATGAATCAATAGTAGTTCAACAATTGCTTACACCGCAAATAATTGATTTATCACCAGCTGATTACTTATATGTAAAAGATAACATTGAAATTTTTAATCAGATTGGTTTTCTAGTAGAGCTATTTGACGACAAAAGTATTATATTAAGAGGAATTCCTTTGGTTTTTGGAAAACCGGATGGAGAAAAATTGTTTTTAGATATTCTTGATGATTTAGATGATAGCAATGTCGGGATTTACACGACTAAACTTGATAAAATCATGAAAATAGCATGCACTTCAGCTGTAAAAGCTGGGGATGATCTAAAACAAATGGAAATAAAATCTTTATTAACACAATTAAATGAATGCGACAACCCATACACATGCCCTCATGGTAGGCCGACTATTATTAAATTTAATCGAAAAGATATAGAAAAAAAATTTTTGAGAATAATATAATGGGAGAAAATCAATGAATAATAATTTAATAGTAATTGCAGGACCAACTGGAGTAGGTAAGACAGATTTATCGATTTGCGTAGCTGATAAAATAAATGGAGAGATCATCTCAGCTGATAGCAGACAAATATACAGATACATGGACATAGGTACTGCAAAAGTAGAAAAAGAATATATAGATAAGATTAAGCATCATATGGTAGATATTGTAAATCCAAATGAAGATTTCAGTGTATCTGATTTTAAGAGAATTACAACGGAAATAATTGACGATATTAATAAACGTGGTAAAATACCATTATTAGTAGGAGGCACTGGTTTATATATTAATTCAATAGTTTATGAAATTGATTTTACAAATGTTGCATCAAACAAGAAGATTAGGGATCATTATGAATCTATCTTATTAGAAAAAGGAAAACAATACTTGTATGAGCTATTATTAGAAAAGGATTATGACACTGCTATAAAATTAAATATCAATGACACAAAGAGAATAATTAGAGCTCTAGAAGTATATGATGTTACTAAAGTACCAATGAGTAAGCAAAATAAAGATTTTAGAAAACCTTCTACAAAATATAATTTAGCGATGTATTTATTGTACATGGATAGAAGCAAAATATACGATAGAATAAATGCAAGAGTTGATAAAATGATAAAAGATGGATTAGTAGAAGAAGTAGAACATTTATTAAAAATGGGCTATAAAAAGGATTTAAATTCTATGCAAGGAATAGGATATAAAGAGATTGTAGACTATCTCGAAAACAATATTACCCTAAGTGAAGCAGTTGAATTAATAAAAAAGAGGAGCAGAAATTATGCAAAAAGACAGTTAACTTGGTTTAAGAGAGATGAAAGATATAAATGGATAAATATTGATGAGTTTACAGATACTGAAACCTTATGTAGATGGATGTGTTCTGATATAAAAAAGAAGTTAGACGAAGGAGGTAATTTTTTTGAATCAACAAATTAATATTCAAGACCATTTACTAAATGAAGCAAAGGTCAATAAAAATGAAATCACAGTATATTTAATGAATGGTTATAAAATTAAAGGCAAAATAATCGGTTTTGATAACTTTATAATCGTTCTTGATAGTGAAGGCAAGGAAATGATCATATATAAACACGCTATATCTACAATTGTTCCTTCAGAAATTTTAAAAATAAAAGAATAAAAGAATATGACTTAAAGGGTGAAAACATGTTAAAAGAAATACAAGATGAGATAATTATGAATTTTGGCATTGACAAGAAGGTAATTGAATTTGTAAATGAAGTTGAAAAAGATATTTTGCATAAGTTTTCGGTGATTGACCAAATTAAAATGTTCAATCAGTACAAGGTTTTACATGCAATGCAAAAATTGAAATTAGGAAGTACTGATTTTGGATGGAATACCGGCTATGGGTATGGGGACATTCATAGGGAAAAGCTTGAGAATATTTACGCTGAAATATTTAAAGCAGAAAGCGCTTTAGTAAGACCATCTATAGCATCAGGAACTCATGCAATAAGTTTAGTTTTTAGTGGTATATTAAAACCAGGAGAGGAGCTGCTATATATTACTGGATCGCCATATGACACAATGTTAAAAGTCATTGGAATAAAAGGTGATGAACCTCGTAATTTAATTGAAAATGGTATAAGTTATAGACAAGTAGATTTAGTTAACGGTCATATAGATGTAAAAAAAACATTGGATGAAATAAATGATAGAACTAGAATTGTTGCAATACAAAGATCCACAGGTTACAGTGATAGAAATGCAATCTCTATTAAAGAGATGCAAAAAACTTTTTTACAGATAAAAGAAAATTTCAATGATGTAATCATATTTGTTGATAATTGCTATGGAGAATTTACACAAATAAATGAGCCCATAGAAATTGGTGCCGATATTATAGCTGGTTCATTGATTAAAAATCCTGGGGGTGGTTTGGCTGTTTCCGGAGGTTATATAGCAGGCAAAAAACAATATATTGATCGTATTGCAAATAGAATAACTGCTCCAGGACTAGGTAGAGACTGTGGACTAACATTTGGGACAAATAGAATAACACTACAAGGATTATTTATAGCTCCAAACGTTGTTTCTGAGGCTTTAAAAGGAGCAGTTCTCATGGGTGCCACTTATTCAAGATTAGGATTTGAGGTGATTCCATCCATAGAAGATGAACGTAATGATATCGTTCAAGCTATTAAATTTGAAGATCCATTAAAAGTGGTTGAATTTTGTAAAGGAATACAAGAATCAGGTGCTGTTGATTCTTATATTACTCCCGAAGCATGGGACATGCCAGGGTATGAAGACAAGGTCATTATGGCAGCTGCCGGATTTATTGAAGGATCATCAATTGAAATAAGTGCTGATGCACCAATGAGGGATCCATACTATGTGTATTATCAAGGTGGAACAAATTATGAACAATGTAAGCTTGGAGTGATGAAAACTTTAAATAATTTATTAAATAAAAACTTAATTAAGTTAAATTAAAAAAAACAAATGGATTTATATAAATCCATTTGTTTTTTTAATACGTTCTATATAAAGCTTTAACTTTACCTAGTATTTTAACATCTTTAGCATAAATAGGCTCCATGAATTGATTTTCAGGTTGCAATTTTATGTAATCTTTTTCCTTGAAAAATCTTTTAACTGTAGCCTCTTCTCCAAGTAGAGCAACTACTATATCGCCATTTTCTGCATAGGATTGAGAACTTACTAGTACTAAGTCACCATCTAAAATTCCTGCATCAATCATACTTTCTCCCTTTACTTTTAAGAAAAAAACATCATGTCCTTCTACAACTTCAGCAGGCAGCGGGAAAGTGTCCTCAATATTTTCAACTGCCAATATTGGTTCTCCAGCTGTTACTTTTCCCAAGATAGGTATATCAATAGTTTCTTTTTTTTGATATAAACCATCACTAACATTTAATATTTCTATAGCTCGGGGTTTATCTGACGCTCTTCTTATATATCCTTTTTTTTCGAGCGCAATCAAATTATTATGAACAGATGATGTAGATTGTAAATTAACTCCTTTCCCAATTTCTCTAACTGAAGGGGGATAGCCTTGCTTAGAAGTAAATTTAATTATATAAGAAAGTATTTCTATTTGTATTTTTGTTAAATCTTCGTACATGTGATCACCTCTATAAATTGTTTAAACTAGCATAGTTGCTTAACTTATGACCATTATAGCATACATGAGATTTATAATCAAACAAAAGTTCGATAAAATTAATTTAAAGTATTGACATTGAACATATGTTTGATATAATTAATCTATCGAACATATGTGCCATTGAATAGGAGATGATTTAGTGAAATCTAAAAGATTTATTATTTATAACCCGAAAAGATTCATTTTGTTTACTTTAATATTAATCTTGATTTTTAGCATTATTATCGCAAATGTTTTAAACCTAAATAAGTCATATGGTCAAGATATAAATAAAGAGTTTGAATATTATGTAGTAAAAAAAGGAGATACACTTTGGAGTATAGTTAATGATCATTATCCCAATAAATACGATCCTAGAAATTTGATATTTCAAGTTAAACATCTAAATGCATTGAAAGATAATTTCATTTACGAAGGGGATACACTCAAATTGCCTGTATTATAGTTAATGTAACGAAAACTATTTATTTATTTTTTTCTTCTGTATCATCATATATATTGTCAGCATAAATCTCGTCATCCTGGTTTTTGCTTATACTAGATTTTAGTTTTGAAACACCTTCAACAGATATTTTACTTAATGGGTTGCTATTTACAGCTTTTCTAAGTCTTTCATCATCTATATGAGTATAGATCTGAGTAGTTGAAACTGATTCATGCCCTAAGATTTCTTGTAAAGCGCGTATATCAACATTACCATATTTATACATTAAAGTAGCAGCAGTATGTCTCAATTTATGAGTTGAATAAATTGCAGGGTCTAATCCAGTTTTTTCAAGATATTTATCGATCATGTGTTGAATTGCACGATTGCTTATTCTTTGTTTTCTTTTACTTAGGAATAGGGCTTTTTCATTAGTCACAACAGGTCTTACTTGAAGATAATCCTTAATTGAAATGATGCAAGATTCATTAAGAAAAACTGTTCTTTCTTTGTTTCCTTTTCCTATTACAGTTAAAGTATCTTTGCCATTAAAACTATCGACATCTATACTTGCTAATTCTGATAACCTAAGCCCACAATTTAAAAATAAAGTAATTATACAATAATCTCTTTTTCGAAAATATTCATTGCTATTTTGAGACACTATTTCTAATAGATTTAAAGCTTGGTCCAATGTTAAGTAAGTTGGATGTCGAGATTCTATTTTAGGAAATTCTAATTGTGCTGCTGGATTTTTTTCTAATAAATTTACTTTATCCGTTAAATATTTAAAGAATGATCGAAGAGAGGCTACTTTTCTTGATCGTGTTGAATTTACATTATCTTTCTTTTTATCTAAAAACGACATGAAAGCATAAAGGTCTTGAATATTGATCTTCCTAATAAAATCAATATCTACATCACTTATATCTATATCTTCAAATTCAACATTTTCTTTTACTAATGCATACCTGATTTTCATGAATTTAAAAAATGTTTTTAGATCATAGTAGTATTCTTTAGCAGTATTAGGCGAGGTACCTTTTATTGTTTCCATATAATCTAAAAAATCATCTAAAATAATAGGATTTTGCATTAAAACACCCCTTTTTGTCTATATATTAGTCACAAAATAGTTATTTTGTGACTAATATATAGTATAATATAAATACTAAAATTTTACAATAGCATTCTTAAACTTTCTTAAATTTATGATTATTGTTGCAGACAATATATTGTTTCATTTATTTTTCTCACATATTCACATATATAGAATATTTAATTTTATATATTATATTAATAAATATATTCAAATTGTATACAGCTTTTTAAATTTATTTTTTTGTACATACATATTCTTTAATAATTTCTTATCTTAAATTTATAATGCTTCAAATATACAACTTTTACAATAATATAAAAGCAGTTGATTAACAATTATTTTTAAAGCCAAATTTGACTTTTTAATAGTCTTTTAATGCTTTATTAATATAAATGTATGGTTAATATATTTAATCTTATTTAAAGGGCATTTTTGAGCTCGTTTATTTCTAAAAAAGTTAAAAATACAAAGTTTTATAAAACTTATTATTTAAATAATATATATTTAAATATAATATAATTATTATAAAGCAAAAGGTTTACATAATTAAATTATGTAAACCTTTTGCTTGTTTTATTAATTCATTTGTTTTATTTAACTTTATTTAATTGGCATTAGCCTATTACTATTTTTCACCAAGCAAATTCTTAATTCTCTTAATTCCTTCTTCAATATTATCCATTGATGTAGCATAGGATAATCTAACATAATTATCATCTCCAAATGCAAGCCCAGGGACAACTGCAACTTTACATCTTTCTAAAAGCAGATCAGAAAAATCAACAGACGAATTAATTTTAACTCCTGCTATTTCTTTTCCAATATATTCAGAGCAATTCATCATAACATAAAAAGCACCTTTTGGTGTATTACAAGTTATCCCCTTTATCTCATTAACTAGTTTAGTCATTTTTAATCTTCTGCTATTAAATTCCTTTCTCATCTCTTCTAAACTATCTTGAGGTCCTGTAAGCCCTTCAACACTTGCGTATTGCGATATGCTACATGGATTTGACGTTGTATGACTTTGTAAATTAGACATGATAGTAGCAATATCTTGATTAGCTGCTGCATAACCAATTCTCCATCCTGTCATAGAGTATGCTTTTGACATTCCATTTATAACAATGGTTAAATTCTTGATTTCATCATTTAAAGAAGCAATACTAATATGTTCTTCTCCATCATATACTAATTTTTCATAAAGTTCATCGGAAATAACAAACACATCATTTTTTACTGCCCATTTTGCTATATCAGAAAGTTCTTCTTTTGTATATACTGATCCAGTTGGATTGTTCGGACTGTTTATTATAATAGCTTTTGTTTTATCTGTTTTTACTTTATCCAAATCTTCGGGACTAAACTTAAATCCATTTTGTTCTTTTGTTTTTATCATTACAGGTTTCCCACCAGCTATTGAAACTAACTCAGGATAGCTTACCCAATAAGGAATGCTAAATATTACTTCATCAAGGGGATTTAAAATTGCCATTAAAGCATTATATATTGAATGTTTTCCACCATTAGAAACAACAATTTGGGATGGTGAATAATCTAAATTGTTATCATCTTTAAATTTCTTGCAGATTGATTTTCTTAATTCTAGTGTGCCACTAGCAGGTGTGTATTTAGTTATACCTTTTTCTATTGCTTCAATACCCGCTTCTCGAATATTCTTGGGCGTGTTGAAATCAGGTTCTCCAATACTAAAACTAATTACGTTTTCTCCTGAGCTAATCATAGATTTGGCTTTTGCATCAATAGCTAGTGTAACTGAAGGTTCAATTGAAAGACCTTTTTTTGATAAACTTGGCAAAATCATCATCTCCTATTATATTATTTATATTATTCTAAAAAAAGAATAAACACAAATTCAAGTTAATAAAAAAATAAATTAATCAAAGGCATGGTATTAATTTTAAAATCTCTCTATTCATATAGGTTTAAATAAAAACTCTATTCTTGAATAATTCTATTTTGTCAATATCAATGTAATATCTCCCTAAGATTTCAGTATCTCCATGATAATCAGATCCACCAGTAATTATTAAATTATTAATTTCACAGTACTCTATGAATTTCTTTTCGTCTGTTTTTGAATGTTTAGAAGTAAAACACTCAATACCTTTAACACCCAACTTTATTGCCATATCTATAACTTTTTTATTTTTTATAATTCCGGGGTGTGCTAATATAGGTATTCCATTTGCTGCTTCTATTAAATAAATACTCTCTTCTAACGACAATTTTCTTCTGTTAATAAATGCAGGTTTACCTTCAGCTAAATATTTATCAAATGCTTCTTTAATATTCATTACGTGACCTTCGGAAACAAGTTTTCTAGCAATTAATGCTCTACCTATGAAATTATTATGATGCAATCTGGCTTCTTCAATAATACTCTCTTTATCTAATTTTATTCCTAATGAGGATAGTCTATCAATAATTTCTAATCCTCTGTAAAAACGGTCTCTTTTTAACATAGATAAATTATCATTAAGAATATCGTTTTCAACATTTAAACAATAACCAAGTATATGGATTTCTTCGCCTTCTACGTCTGCGCCAAGTTCAATTCCCGGAATAACGGAAATGTTGTTTTTATCAATTGGATTGTTGATTATGTATTTTACTGCATCTATTGTATCATGATCAGTTATAGCAATGCCATCTAAATTTTTAGCTGATGCTTTCTTGATGATCTCTTCTACAGTATACAAACCATCCGAATAGTTAGTGTGAATATGTAAATCAAATAATCTCATATAATTTCTCCTAAAATTTAAAAAACAAACCTGCAAAATGGGCAGGTTTGTTTAGTTTTCAATTTTTATTTTGCATATTCTATAGCTCGAGTCTCCCTAATAACATTTACTTTTATTTGCCCTGGGTAATCAAGTTCTGATTCAATTCTTTTCACAATCTCTCTTGCTGTATGAATTATTTCCGCCTCACTTATTTGTTCAGGTTTTACCATAATCCTTATTTCTCTGCCTGCTTGTATAGCAAAAGATCTTTCAACACCTTCAAATGAATTTGCTATTTCTTCAAGTTTTTGGAGTCTCTTTATATATGCTTCTAATGTTTCGCGTCTAGCTCCAGGTCTAGCTGCGGATATAGCATCTGCTGCTTGTACAAGTACAGCCTCAACAGTTTCAGGCTCTATATCACCATGATGTGCTGCAATTGCATGAATAACTTCACTAGATTCTTTATATTTTTTTGCTAACTCAATTCCAATATCGATATGAGGACCTTCATACTCATGATCTACACCTTTTCCAATATCATGAAGTAATCCTCCTCTTCTTGCAATTTTTACGTCAGCACCTAATTCAGCTGCCATCATCCCTGCAAGTTGAGCTACTTCTACTGAATGTCTCAGTACATTTTGGCCATAGCTTGTTCGGTATTTAAGTCTACCTAATAGCTTTATTAATTCTGGGTGTAAACCATTTACTCCAGCTTCAAATGCGGCTTGTTCTCCCGCTTCTTTCATTGAATTTTCAACTTCTCTTTGAGCTTTCTCTACCATTTCTTCAATTCTTGCAGGATGAATTCTACCATCTACAATTAGTTTTTCTAATGCAATTCTTGCTACTTCTCTCCTTATTGGATCAAATCCAGACAAGACTACAGCCTCTGGAGTATCATCAATAATCAAGTCAATGCCGGTTAAAGTTTCTAGCGCTCTAATATTTCGTCCTTCTCTTCCAATTATTCTTCCCTTCATTTCATCGTTTGGAAGATTTACAACTGTTACTGTAGTTTCAGCTACATGATCAGCAGCTACTCTTTGAATAGTTCGTGAAATAATTTCTCGTGCAGTTCTGTCAGCCTCATCTTTTGCTTTAGCTTCCATCTCTTTAATCATCATTGCAGATTCTTGCAATATTTCTTTTCTAGTTTCATCCAACAATATAGCTTTAGCTTGATCAACAGTTAAGCCTGATATTCTTTCTAATTCTTTTGTCCTTAACTGATGAAGTTCTTCAATTTCTAGTTCTTTATCTTCTAAATTTTTAATTTTTTTAGAAAGAGTCTCTTCTTTCTTTTCTAACATTTCACTTCTTCTGTCTAGAGATTCTTCTTTATTTAATAGTCTTTTTTCTAACTTTTGAATCTCATTTCTTCTTTCTCTGATTTCTCTGTCTAAGTCACTTCTCGACCTGTGAATTTCTTCTTTGGCTTCCAATAAAAGCTCCTTTTTGCGAGCCTCGCCTTCTTTAATTGCATCTTCAGTTATTTTTTTAGCTAATTCTTCAGCATTATTTATTTTTCCTTCACTAATATATCTTCTTATTAGATAACCAGCAATAATGCCGACAATTAACGCTAATACAGCATAAATTAACTTATCAATAGTTAACACCTCCGTCATATTTAGTTTTCAAGTTCCATATAATAATACTATTAAATTATTAATGCAAAACTACATTAAAAATCAAGTACAATCAATTGCCTAAGATTGTACAATACATATTTTATATTACATATGGTTAAACACAATTTAATTTTATAACTTTTATATTAAACTGTCAACTGTTAAGAGCTTGCTATCGGTTTTACTACACTCACTGAGCCATTCAAATCTACTCTATAAGAAACTTCAGAAAGTGCCGCAAGGTGAGGATTATGTGTTACCATAATTATTTGCCTATGAAACATCTCTGAAGTTTGTTTCATAAATTCTCCTAAGTTATAAATGTAGTCCTCACTTACGTGTTTTGCAGGTTCATCAAGTACTAATGGACCTTCTATTGAAGGTTTATGAGTCTGCAAAAATGCTATTCTGAGAGCCAAAGAGACTATATCAACAACTCCTCCGCCTTTGGATATTTCCGGCTTAGTCTTTAATGAAAAATCTTCTGTTTCATTTATTACATAGAATTCAGCACTCGCCTTACTTCGAAGTTCCTCTATTTCAATTTCAAATTTAATATTTGATTCAAAGATATATTGCAAACACTTTGTGACAATTAATTCAATTTGATTCCTAGCTTGAGATCTGGCGTATTCAGAAGTTTTATTAAACAAAATAAGTACTTCATTTAAAACTTTTAGGTCTTCATCAGATTTTTCTAGTTCTAATAAAATCTTCTCTTTTAGTTCTAATAAATTTTCTCTTTTACCCTGCTCTTTATTAACAAATTCACCGAGTAAATTGATATCATTTTTTAATTTTTCAAGCTCTATACCCATAATCATACCTACTTATTTTCCAATAAATTTCTGGGCAATAATTCGTTTGCCTCTTTGAACATATTTTCTATTTCCAATTTCAATTTATCAATTTCTTGTTCTAAATCTTCTGGCTTTATGCCTAACTTATTCAATTCATTTATTATCTCTTCCTCTTGTTTTTTAAGCTGTTCTAATTGAGCTTCTGCTTTATATTTTAGATTGGTAGCCTTATTTAAGTCTTCTTTTAATTTACTAAGTTCTTTTTCATAGTCCATATTTTTATCCCCCTAAATGATATTTTATTATATGCTCAATCTTATCTTTATCAATGTCACTCAAGCAATAAGGACATTTCTCATAATTGCTTAATATTTTTTTATATTTATAAACAATAGTATTTTTATCTTCATTGAATTTTACAATAATTTGTGATAAAGTAGCAATATCTTTTTGCAATTTTATTATTTTATTATTGAAAGTAACTAAATCTATATGCAGTTTTATTTTAAAAGACATTTCATCAATTTTTATTTGTCCTATGAATTCATTTAGTCTAGCATTAATTTGATTTAAATAGTGTACCTTCTTATTTATTTCAATCAATTTGCTATGGTATTGTAATAGCTTTATATAAGTACTAGTTTTAAAAAATAGTTCATTAAATATATTATTTACTTCGTCAATATGTTCTAAGCTGTCCATTATATTTATATAATTATTTTTATCTCTTTTAAGTTTATTATATTTGTCATATAGTATTGTTAATTCATTGTAATTTTTTATCTTGTACTCCAAACTACTGTATGCTTTATCTACTTGAGGCAAATCTATTAATAAATTTAATGTTTTTTCAGTTATTACAATCCTTTGTTCATACACATTTAATTTTTCAAGGATTTTTTCGAAATTATAATACTTGTTTATTTCTTTAGATAATTTACCAGATAAAATTTCAATTTCATGTATATTCTCTAGCTTCATAAGTATAACTTCTGTATTCTCTTTATTTGACTGTATAAAATTCAGATTAGATTTCAAAGTTAATAATTTTTCAAGTTTTCTATTTTTATCTTCTAATAAATTTACCCTTACTTTTAATTCATTATAAATACTAGATAATTCATCTAAATAAATATAACTCTCTAATTCACTGTTAATATTGTCAAGCGATTCTTCTAAGTTTTTTTTCCTTGAATTTATATTTTTGATGTCTTTTACAGTTTCTTTTATAGCGTCGTCTAATATATTGACTCCAACTAATCTTCCAATAGCATTTGCTCTTGTAGATGTTTTTTCTGACAATAAAAAAGGTCCTTCTAATTGTTCCCCGATATTTATGGAGGCAGATTCATCAGAATCAAGTTGTATTTTTCGTATTCCAATAGTATCGATAATTTCATCTGGAACACTACTCCCAATTCCTTCAAATATCAATTCTTCGCCATTTGGATAAGTGAGAGAATAACCATTTTTACTTCTAGTTCTATATCTTTTTAAGATAAAACCATCATTTGTATGAATTGTTACACTACACTGATTTTCATTTTCTCTAATAAAATAATCTCCAGCTGGTTCATTATACAAAACCCACTTTAAAGCTCTAATAATTGCAGATTTTCCAGAATCCGAAGGACCAATTATGACGTTCATGCCTTCATTAAATACGAGCTCAGAGTATTTATGCGATTGAAAATTCTCTAATATTAATTTTGTTATATATTTCATATTCTCACCTATATATTCTTCATTTGAGCTATTGCTATTCGTCTTAATGCTTCTTCTTTTACTTTTTCATTTACCTTTTCAGATATAGCTACTTCTACTAAAATATCATTTATATCAACTTTATCGAAATTTAAGGCCGAATCAATTGTTTGTTTAAACTCTATGATTCTTTCATTTTTATATATGTTTTTTTCCAACTCAGTTCTATCTAATACCTCATAACCCGGTTTAGCAACTTTCAAAGAAATAAGTTCAATAGAAATACTTTGGTCAAGAGTTATTATTGCAACTTTTGGTATACGCTCTATTTCTTTTAAACTATTAGTTATTCTTACAAGGCTTCCAGGATTTATGAAATACTTATTATTTTTAGATATTACCCCAAATCCAGCATGATAATGTCCGCTTAAAGTTATATCTGCCTTAGTTTCTAATATATCATCTATTAAAGTATAAGGAATACCTGTTATGAAAGGCTTGTCTAATAGCATTCCATGTACTATATTTATAGAATAATTACAATTAGAATCTACTGAATCTAATATATAATTTGAAATACTTGAATCTATATCATATGAATAAGATTTACCTGTAACTTGTACTCTTATATTGTCCTTTTCTAGTATTATTTTATCACCATCTCTTATAATATTTAAGAAATTTAAATTTCCCAATAATCCTAACATAGTTCTGTCTAAAGTAGCAGGGTTTAATCCAAAAATATCATGATTTCCACTAATTATATATATTGGTTTTTTAATTCTTTTAATTATATTTGCATATCTTGTTACTGTTAGCACTGATGTATCTGGTCTATCAAATAAATCGCCGCCATGTATTACATAATCAATATCATTTTCGTCTACAATTTGAGCAATTTCTATTAATTTTTCTTCTAATGTTTCTTGAAAATCATCTTTCCTATTTTTAGGATTTGAGCTTCTTAGATGAGTATCAGTTAAAAACAATATTTTCATTATATCCTCCTATTATAAAGCCTCCTTTATATAGGAGGCTTTTATTATGTCTATTCGGATTTGATTAATTCGCTATCGACAATGTCATTATTTTCTTTTTTAATTAACCCATATTTCTGTCTAACTGAATTTTCAATTTCTTGATAGATCTCTGGATTTTGTCTTAGAAACTCTTTAGCATTCTCTCTGCCTTGCCCTAATTTTATATCATTATAGCTAAACCACGATCCTGCTTTATTAATTATACCTGCATTTACACCAGCATCCACAATACTACCTTCTCTTGATATTCCTTCGCCATACATAATATCAAATTCAGCTTGCTTAAAAGGTGGAGCAACTTTATTTTTTACTACTTTCACTCGTGTTCTATTTCCAATTATTTCTTCACCTTGTTTTATAGAATCAATTTTTCTCACATCTAATCTAATTGATGCATAGAACTTCAATGCCCTTCCACCTGTAGTTGTTTCTGGATTTCCAAACATTACACCAACTTTTTCTCTTAACTGATTAATAAAAATACAAGTAGAATTAGACTTGTTAATCGCTCCTGCTAGTTTACGTAAAGCTTGAGACATTAATCTAGCTTGTAATCCAATATGACTATCACCCATTTCGCCTTCAATCTCAGCTTTAGGAACTAAAGCTGCTACAGAATCTATTACTACTACATCTATTGCACCACTTCTTACAAGTGCTTCTGTGATCTCTAAAGCCTGTTCGCCAGTATCTGGCTGTGATATTATTAAGTTGTCAATATCTACACCTAATTTTTTGGCATAATTAGGGTCTAATGCATGCTCAGCATCTATAAAAGCAGCAATGCCCCCTTCTTTTTGTGCTTCAGCTATGATATGGAGTGCAATAGTTGTTTTCCCCGATGATTCAGGACCATATATTTCGATTATTCTACCTCTAGGTACACCACCAATGCCTAATGCTATATCTAAGTCTAGCGAACCAGTAGATATATAATCTAAATCTAATTTGCTAGCTTCGCCAAGTTTCATTATAGATCCCTTGCCAAATTGTTTTTCTATTTGACTTATTGTTAAATCAAGAGCCTTTTTCTTATCATCCATTTCTACCATTATATCCCAGATAAACTGGAGTCACCCCTCTCATATATGCGAACATTAGTTCTAAATACATAGTACACTAATTTCTATTTAAAGTCAACTTGTTATTAATCTGAATTATCAATTTAACAAGAGCTAAATTAGCAATTTTTTGCTGTATCATCTCTCTTGTACCACTAAACTGATTATAGATAACGATCGGATTGCCCTTAGTATAAATACATATGTAGTTTTCCCCAACATTTCTCTTATTATCAGCAGAAGGGCCAGCAAAACCAGTTGTAGCTATGCAATAATCAGATTTAGTCTTATCGAATATCCCTTTTGCCATTTCTACAACTACTTCTTCACTTACTACTCCATATGTATCAATAATATTTTTGGAAACACCTAATTCATCAATTTTGGATTCTATTGTATAAGTCACAATACCTCTATCAAGCACTTCAGAAGCACCAGGTATTCTTGTTATTCTTGAAGTTATAATTCCTCCAGTCACTGATTCAGCGATGCTTATTTTTTGTTTTGATTTTTTTAATTTATCTACGACCATTTCTTCTAAAGAACTGTAATCAAAACCATAAATATAATTGTGAATTTTTGAGTCAATCATATTAATAACTTGTGTTATTTTAAAATTAAGATCGTCAATATCATGACTTTTACCAATTATTTTTATTTCAACTGCACCATATGTAGCATAGGTAGCAATCTCTATTTCTGGATAATTGACTTCAATTTCTCTCAAAATGGTTTCCAACTCAGATTCGCTTATTTCTAGAGTATTTATTGATTTTGTTATCAGATATATATCCGTTTTCAATTTAGGCATTACATATTCTTCAAACATTGGAATTAATTCGTTTGGAGGTCCTGGTAGTAGAAATATTTTATTTCCATTTAATTCTATAAAAACACCCGGTGCAGTTCCGTTATTATTTGGTAATAATTCTGAATTTCTCAGCTTAAAAGCTTGTTTATAATTATTAGCTGTCATTTTTTTATTGTTGTTTTTAAAATAGTTTTCTATTGTTTGCTTTGCGTTTTGATCTAATTCTAAATTTAGACCTAACAGTTGAGCTAAAGCTTCTTTAGTTAAATCATCTTCTGTTGGTCCAAGCCCTCCTGTAATTATAATTAACGCAGCTCTTTCAAGAGCATTTTTTAAAGCTGTCTTTACTAATTCAGTATCATCTACTACAGAAGTTTGAAAAATTGGTTCAATCCCTATTTCAACAAGCTTTTTACATATATATACAGAATTAGTATTGACTATAGTGCCCAATAATATCTCTGTACCGACGTTTATTATCTCAGCTTTCATAATCGTGTCACCTTCATAACGTTTTATATATCGTCTAGATTCAATATTTTAATATTCTTCTGTACATAATCAACACCTGATAAAACAGTGAAAAATAATGAAATATATAGCATTATATAGTCTAATGGTATTCCAATATAGTTAAATGGAAAATTATTCAATAAAAGGAGAATTATCGCTACAAGCTGGGTGATCGTTTTTATTTTACCCCATTTACTAGCAGCAATTGTCACACCATTTGAGGCAGCTAATACTCTTAAACCTGAAATGATAAATTCACGAGCAATTATTATAATTACTACCCAAGAAGGAATTTTTCCCGTCCCTACTAACAATATAAAAGCAGATGTGGTTAATATTTTATCAGCTAACGGATCAACAAATTTTCCAAAAGTCGTAACCATGTTTCTGCTTCTAGCAATATGGCCATCTATTGAGTCAGTTATTGATGCTACAACAAATATTGCTAAAGCTAATATTTGACTGTATTGAAAATCTAAATAAAAAAACACAATAAATAATGGTACTAATAAAACACGAAGTATCGTAATTTTATTTGCTAAATTCATTTTCTACAACCCCCATTAAATCATATTCTAAACTATCAACTATATGCACATTAACAAACTGACCTAATTCTAAAGGCGATTTTGATTGAATAAAAACTACACCATCTATTTCAGGACTGTCCATATAGCTCCTACCCTCATATAAGTTGTCTTCAATTTCAGCTTCTACCAGCACCCTATAAGTCTTGCCAATTCTAGACCTCAATATATCATTTGATATCTTTTTTTGGACTTTCATAATTCTTTCTAATCTGTTTAATTTAACTTCTTCACTGATTTGATTTGGATAATTATAGGAAGCTGTTCCTTCCTCCCTTGAATATGGAAATACCCCTAATTTATCAAATTTATATTTTTCTATAAATTCATATAGTTCATTAAAATCATCTTCTGTCTCACCTGGAAATCCAACTATTAACGTAGTTCTGATGATAACTTCAGGTATTTCTTTCCTTAATTTAACAATTAAAGCTTCTATTGACTCCCTGTCTGTGCGTCTATTCATTGATCTTAAAATGTTATTACTTACGTGTTGTAGAGGGATGTCCAAGTACTTTGCTATCTTACTATTGTTTTTTATACTCATAATTAATTTATCATCAATGTGATCTGGATATAAATATAGTAATCTTACAAGAAAATCACCTTCTATCTTTTCGATCTCATTCAAAAGCTCATAGAGTTTATACTCATGATATAGGTCTATTCCATAATCTGAAGTATTCTGTGCAATAAGAACTATTTCTTTGACATTATTATGTACAAGATACTTTATTTCTTCTAATATATCCTCTATTCTCCTACTTCTATTTTTACCCCTTAACTTTGGAATGATACAATACGTACAATTATTATTGCAACCTTCTGATATTTTTACATATTGAACAAATGATTCTACTTCACGATTTATGTTTTCTGGATACAGATTGTTAATATTATCAACTAAAACATTCTTTTTATTAGAATTTAAATTGCTCAATACATCATTTATTTTATTGATATTTCCTGTTCCTATTATAGCATCTATTTCAGGCATTTCAGTTATTAATTCCTCAGGATATCTTTGAGCTAAACAACCTGTTAACACGAGAAATTTACAAAAACCGCTTTGTTTTAATTTAGCTAATTCTAAAATTGTATCAATTGACTCAATTTTAGCACTTTCGATAAATCCACATGTATTAACAACTATGATATCAGCAATTTCTTTACTGTCAGTAATTTCATATAATTTTTTGTCTAGTATTGATTTCATAATATTAGTATCCACTTCATTTTTTGAGCAGCCTAAAGTTTCAAAATATATTTTATGCATGTTCATTAAAATTATTCCTCCAAATCTTCATCTGTTAAAAGCACTTTTCTGGGTTTGCTGCCTTCATATCCTCCGATAACTCCTCTTTCCTCCATTGAATCAATCAATCGGGCAGCTCTTGCATAACCAATCTTAAACCTTCTTTGTAATAATGATATTGATGCTGTCTGTTCTGAGACTACTAATTCAATTGCTTCCCTCAAAAGTTCATCATCTTGGTCATATTCCGATTGGTTCAAGTTGGCAGTGACTTTCTCAATTACATCTGGATCATAAGCAGCTTGATTATTTTCTCTTAAAAAACCAACAACTTTTTCCACTTCATCATTTGTAACAAAAGCACCTTGTATTCTGATCGGTTTCGAGATGCTAGAAGGAAAGAATAGCATATCCCCTTGCCCTAAGAGTTTTTCAGCACCAGACATATCAAGTATTGTTCTTGAATCAATTTGGGACGAAACTGCAAAACTAATACGAGATGGAATATTAGCTTTTATGGTACCTGTTATTACATCTACTGACGGTCTTTGTGTTGCAACAATCAAATGCATTCCAGCAGCTCTTGCCATTTGAGCTAGTCTTGCTATATAATCCTCAATCTCATTTGCGCTCACCATCATTAAATCAGCTAACTCATCAATTATAATGATAATTTTGGGCAATTTCTCGGCACTATTTTTATATTTCTTATTATACGAATGAATATCTCTGACATTATTTTGAGCAAACAATTTATATCGTCTTTCCATTTCAGCAACAGCCCAATTCAAAGCATGAGATGCTTTTTTAGGATCTGTTACTACTGGAATCAGAAGATGAGGTATTCCATTATATATGTTTAACTCTACTACTTTCGGATCAATTAATACCATTTTAACATTATCAGGTGAATTTTTATAAAGTAAACTCATTATTATAGTGTTTATACAAACACTTTTTCCCGAACCAGTTGCACCTGCGATTAAAAGATGTGGCATTTTTTGAATATCTGATACAATAGCCTTACCTGTGATATCTTTACCTAAAACAAATGTTAAGTCTGAATTAGACTCTATAAAATCTTTACTTGATAACATTTCCTTTAATGTAACCATGTCTTTATGTTTATTTGGAACCTCTATCCCGACAGCAGACTTTCCAGGTATGGGAGCCTCTATTCTAATATCAGGCATTGCAAGGCTTAATGAAATATTGTCTGATAGCGAAACAATCCTACTTAATTTTATACCCGGAGCTGGTGTAAGTTCATAACAAGTTATGGTAGGACCAATATTAATATGTGTTACTGTAGCCTCTATGCCAAAATTTTTCATTGTCTCTTCAATTATTCTTGCATTATTAATTATTTCTTTCTTATCATTACTTTCATTTTTGCTTACGGAATCATTCAGTAAATTTATTGTAGGTAGCGTATAATGAGCTGAGTTTTTAGGTTTCATATCTATTTGGGCATTTATTAAATATTCTTGAGATTCATCATTGATTTTTTTAGTTCGTTCTTTTTTACTAATTATTTCTAGTTCCTTATTAGATGATGTGTAATCCGTTATTTGTAAAACATTATTTTCAGATTTGTCAGTGACTTCATCATTTATTGATTTATTTTCTGTTTTATTCTTCTTTGTACTTCTATTATGTAATTTTTCACGCAGGCTAATTAAATTATCTTTGCCTATTAAATGAAAAAGTAAAACTAAGTCAATAAAGCCTATGATTATATATGTTCCTACATTCCCGAAGAGTTTATAAAATAGAAAGCCAAAGAGGGCACCTACAATACCACCGTTTATCTGTGTGCTAAGATTATTAAATATATAAGACATCCTATCTGAAAAACTTAAACTTATATCATTTGTACTGTCTAAGATAACTAAAATAGATAAAAACAGAACTATCAATGTTGAAAATTTTAGTATATTATTTTTATCCATAAGCAGTAACGATGATAATATTATTAATAAAAAAGGTAAGACATATGAACCTGTACCAAAAAATAAATAAAAAATAGAGTTTAAAGAATTTCCTATTATTCCTGTTTTCTCAGTAAAAAAACTTACAAGAACTAAAATAGAAAGTCCAATCAAAGCAATTGCGATTATATCTTTATGAATTTTTAAATTTTTCTTTTTTGAAATACTGTCATTTGATTTGCTTCTTTTAGGTTTCTTTTTAGTTGCCATGATACCACCTATCTTAAATTATTTGAGATAATATAACTATTATACCAATAATCCACAAATAAATCGAAAAATAATGTAATTTTTTATTCTCTAATATTTTTACTAGTGCTTTAATTGCAAACACTCCTGCTATTGCAGAAATAATTACTCCAACTATAATTGGTAATTCGATAGATACTGTGGATCCTTTAAGAACATCTCTTATCCCCAAAATAAATGATCCTAATACCGCTGGTATTGATAATAAAAAAGAAAACTCAGTAGCTAAGTTGCGATCAAAATTTCTTAATAGAGCTCCAACAATGGTAGAACCCGATCTTGATATACCTGGAAATATTGCTACTCCTTGCATGAACCCAACAAAAAGAGCATCTTTAATAGTAACGTCATCTACCTTCTTGCTACCTTTTCCTCTTGACTCGGAAAACCATAGCAAAAATCCCGTGATAATAAATGCTACACCTATAGGTAATATTGTAGTAAACATACTTTCTATGACATTTTCTAAGCTTAATCCAATAATTGCTGTAGGTATAGAGGCTACTAAAATTAGTAATGCAAATTTTTGATATTCATTTAAATCAGGAATAGCTCTTTTTTTAATTATAGTTAATACTAACTTTAAAAATTCTATAATCATCAATTTTATATCTTTAAAATAAACTATAAAAATTGAAATCAAAGTTCCGAAATGAAGCATTTCGGCATAAAACAAATTTCCCTCAGTTATGTTAAAAAATTGTTGTAACAAAGCCAAATGTCCTGAACTACTTATAGGTAAAAATTCTGCAATTCCTTGAAATAATCCTAATATAATTGCTTCTAGCCAACTCACTGTAATACCTCCTGAATATGTTATAATAATAAAATGTTATTTAAATACCAGTATGCCCAAATCCATTTTTCCCTCTGGTGGTTTCGCTTATTTCATCTACTACAATAAAATCTGCTCTCTCATATTTAGTAAATACCATCTGAGCTATCCTATCTCCATTATTAACAACAAAGGGTTTATTACCAAGATTTATGAGAATAATTTTTATTTCCCCTCTATAATCACTATCTATGGTGCCAACTCCGTTAGCAAGTGTTATTCCATGATTTAGTGCCAATCCACTTCTTCCTCTAATTTGTGCTTCATATCCATTGGGTATTTCCATGTATATTCCAGTTGGTATTAAAGCTCTTTCAAGTGGATTTATTTTTATTGGCTCAGTTAAAAATGCGCACAAATCTAATCCTGCAGCCCCAACAGTTTTGTATTCAGGTAAGC
>DAONLG010000008.1:0-27393 GCA_035406565.1 Soehngenia sp. | reverse complement strand
TTTTGTATTAAAAAATGAAGACAAGACATTAATTAGAGAGATAGAAAAAGACGAATCAAATAAAATTAGTAAAATGCCAAATGTAGTTGAAGAAGGAATGACTAAATTTGTTCATGGAACATTAAGATCAGGGCAAGAAGTCAGCTACAATGGGAATATTGTCATTATAGGAGATGTAAATCCAGGGGCAGTATTAAGGGCTAAAGGGAATATCATCGTGCTTGGATTATTGCGTGGAGTTGCACATGCAGGCATTGGGGGAAATAAAAATGCTATTGTTGCTGCGTATAATTTGTTGCCAACTCAATTGAGGATAGATGACATAATAGTAAGACCCCCTGAAGGGGATTCTTACTATAAATACCCAGAAATAGCTAGAATTATCGAAGACAAAGTCATAATAGAACCATATCTACCAAATAAATAAAGGGGAGACTTTTGAATGGAAAATGGAAAAAAAGGAACATCAATTGTTGTTACTTCCGGGAAAGGAGGAGTAGGAAAAACTACTACTAGTGCAAATATAGGAACAGGATTAGCAATGCAAGGGTATTCGGTAGTTGTACTAGATGCTGACATAGGATTAAGAAATTTAGATGTAGTAATGGGATTAGAAAATAGAATAGTATATGATATAGTTGATGTAGTCGAAAAAAACTGTAAATTAAAACAAGCACTCATTAAAGATAAAAGACATGAAAACTTGTATTTATTGCCAGCAGCACAAACAAAAGATAAAACAGCAGTAAGCAGTTCTCAGATGATTGAATTAGTCAATGAACTTAAGAAAAATTATGACTACATAATCATTGATTCACCAGCAGGCATAGAACAAGGTTTTCAATATTCTATAGCTGGTGCTGATGAAGCAATTATAGTAACTACACCAGAAGTATCTGCTGTAAGGGATGCAGACAGAGTAATTGGAATTTTAGAGGCTAATGAGATATATCAGCCTAAGTTAATTGTAAATAGAATTAGGCAAGATATGGTAAGAAGAGGGGACATGATGAATATAGAGGACATATTAGACATTTTAGCCGTAAAATTATTGGGTGTGGTACCAGATGATGAAAATGTCGTTATTTCAACAAATAAAGGCGAACCAGTAGTGATGGATGAGAAAGCATTATCAGGCAAAGCATATAGAAATATTGTCAGGAGAATAATAGGAGAAGAGGTAGAGTTTTTAAACTTAGAAGAAACTAATCAAGGGAAATTTAGTAAGATGATGAAATTACTATTTGGCAGATAGGAGGCCTTGGAATGGGATTATTAGAAATTTTTTCTAGAAGACAGGAAAAGAGCAAAGATGTTGCAAAAGAAAGATTAAAGTTGGTATTAGTTCATGACCGTGCAGACCTATCTCCAAGACTATTAGAGCTAATAAAAAATGATATGATAAATGTTATTTCTAATTATGCTGAAATTGATATTTCAGAAATAGATATCAAAATGACAAAAACTACTAAAGATGGGGATAACAAACCAGTATCAGCTTTGATTGCCAATATACCAATTAAAAAACTTAAAATAAGGGAAGACATATAACTCTAACAATCAGTTAGAGTTATTGTAATTAAAAGAAGGGTGAATTGATTGATAAACATAAAAAATTTAGACAAAGCATTAAAGAAAGTTGAGAAACCAGCTAGATATATAGGCTTGGAAGAAAATTCTCACAATAAAGATATAAATCATGCAAAGGTTAAGTTTGCATTTGCATTTCCTGATGTGTATGAAGTGGGAATGTCACATCTAGGATTGCATATATTGTATAATTTAATAAACGATCAACAAGATTTTGTATGCGAAAGAACATTTGCACCATGGTTTGACATGGAGTATCAGATGCGAGATAAAAACATAGAATTATTCACATTAGAAAGTAAAGAAGAAGTAAGAAACTTTGATATGCTGGGCTTTACATTACAATACGAATTGAGCTATACCAATATATTGAACATGCTAGACTTGGCAAAAATTCCATTCTATTCAAAGGATAGAGATGAAACTTTTCCGATAGTAATAGCTGGTGGACCTTGTGCATTTAACCCTGAGCCACTGTCAGACTTTATAGATTTATTTTTAATTGGAGAAGGGGAAGAGGCAACTCTAGAATTATTAGAGCTATATAAAAACCATAAAGAGAGAGGTTTTAGTAAGAAAAAGTTTTTATTAGATGCTGCTATAAATATAGAAGGCATATATGTTCCAGCGTTCTATGAGATTTTTTACAACAAAGATAATACAATTTCTAATAGAGTAGCATTAGAGAATAAAGTTCCAGAAGTCATAAAAAAAAGAAGAGTAAGAGATTTAAATAAGATGTATTGCCCTGAGAAAATGTTAGTTCCTTACATTGAAACAGTACATGATAGGGTATCGTTAGAGTTATTTAGAGGTTGTACTCATGGTTGTAGATTTTGTGAAGCTGGGTTTATTTACAGACCAATTAGGGAAAAGAGTGTTGATACTTTAGTAAGTCAAGCAGAAAAATTAGTGAGTTCTACTGGTTATGACACTATCTCTTTATCTTCACTGAGTTCTTGTGATTATACGCAATTAGATTTATTAATTCACAATTTATTAGATAAATTTGAAGATAAAAAGGTAGGGGTATCGCTGCCTTCACTTAGACTTGACTCTATTAGCATAGATATATTAAAAGAGATAGATAGGGTAAGAAAGACCAGCCTTACATTTGCTCCAGAAGCAGGTAGCCAAAGATTGAGAGATGTAATTAACAAAGGCGTAGATGAGAACGATTTAGAGAAAGCAGTGGGCTATGCATTCAAAGAAGGATACTCAAAAATTAAATTGTATTTTATGATGGGACTTCCAACCGAAACTGAGGATGACTTGATTGGAATAAGGGATTTATCATATAAAGTGAAGGACATGTTTTTTTATAGACCTAAAGAAGAAAAAATTGGGAATTTTCAATTGACAACTAGCGTTTCATGTTTTGTGCCAAAACCATTTACTCCTTTCCAATGGTATGGACAAGATAGCGTAGAAGAATTCTACAATAAAATAGACTTATTGAAAAAATCATTTAAAGATCCTAAAATCAAATTTAATTATCACGACCCTAGAGTTAGCTATATAGAAGCCATTATTTCTAGAGGGGATAGAAGAATTTCAAGTTTATTATTAAAAGCTTGGGAATATGGATGTAAATTTGATGGGTGGAGTAGTGCATTTAACTACGATATTTGGCTAAAAGCAATTAATGATTCGGGAATAGATCCATATTATTATGCCAACAGAACGAGAGACTTTGACGAAATTTTACCTTGGGATTTTATCAATGCAGGGCCTACCAAAAAAACTCTAATCAGAGAATATAACAAGGCATTAAATGGGTTAACAACTCCAGATTGCAGAGAAAAATGCAATGGATGTGGCATTGACAACTGCGAAATGAGAGGTGTGTTTAATTGAAAATAAGAGCTAAATATACAAAGCTAGGGTATCTAAAATATTTATCTCATCTTGATTTAGTTAGATTATTCAGCAGAAGTCTTATAAGATCTGATATTCCTGTGAGATATTCTGAAGGGTTTAATCCTCATCCTAAATTATCTTTAGGCAATCCCTTACCTCTTGGAATTGAAAGTGTTAGTGAGTATTTTGACGTTGAACTAACTCAAAGAATGGAACTTAATGAATTTAACAATAGATTAAATAAAGTTTTACCAATTGGGATTAAAATAATCGAATCCAAAGAGATAGACGAGTTTACTCCTTCTATTTCATCTACTATATGCATTAGCGAATATGAAATATCAGCTGATGTCATAAATTCTAGAGAAGTCATCGATTATAGTAATGAAATTGATAAATTATTAAATTTGACCAATATTGATATCGAAAAAAAGAAGAAGAAGGGAAAAAGCAAAGTGACAACTAAAGTAAACATCAGACCATTCATATTAAAATTGTTTGTAGACGATGTTAATGACAATTCAATAAAGTTAAGATCAGTTGTAATGACAGGCGAAAAAGGGAATGTTAAACCAAGTGAATTACTTGAAGTAATCAGTAAAAATACTAATATGAAATTAGATTTAGATAGCATGAATGTAAGAAAAATAGCAAGTTACACAAATGAATTCGGGGAGTATAATGAATAAAATTTATTTTGATATTAAATCTGACAAAAAAACGATATCAATAGTTGAGGACAATAGGTTAGTTGAATATTATGAAGAGGAAAATTTAAGCCGATCTAAAATAGGCAATATTTATCGTGCTAGAGTGGATAGAGTATTACCTAGCATGAATGCAGCGTTTGTCGACATAGGAGATGAAAGAAATGCATATTTGAGTTTTGAAGAGATACCAAATATGCATTTGAATTTTAAATCAAACCCAATAAAATCAGGGGACACTGTCTTAGTACAGGTGATTAAAGATCAAATGGGATCAAAAGGAGCTAAAGTTACTATGAAATTAACTTTAGCAGGGAAATATATAATATATAGTCCATACAAAAAGGGCATAAAAATGTCTAAAAAATTGAATGATGATGACAAACAATATTTAAGAGAAATTGCAGAAGAATTATTTTCAGAGAATGATGGCATAATTTTCAGAACTAATGCATATAGTGCAAAAAAAGAATATATTTTGAAAGAATATTATTCATTGAAAGACAGCTATGAGCAGATTTTAAAACAAATCAACTATTTACCAACTCCTAAGTTAATTTATCAAGAATCTAGCATTGAAGACAAGATATTGAGAGATTATTTTAAACCAAACAAAAATATCATAATCGTAAACGACAAAGATTTTTATTATAACATCTTAAGCAAATTAGATGATGATAGCAATTTAAGAGAAAATATTATCTTAGACTTAGAATTTAGTTCAAAGTTAAACACTATAATAACACACGATTTGAGACAAGCTATGTCTAATAAAGTGCCGCTTGAAAGTGGAGGATATATTAACATAGATGAATTAGAAGCATTGACAGCGATAGATGTAAATACAGGTAGTCTAGTAAAAGGTGAAAGTTATAAAAAAATTGTTTTAAAAACAAACTTAGAAGCTGCAAAAGAAATAGCTATACAATTAAGACTCAGAAATATCGGTGGTATAATAATCGTTGACTTTATTGATATGAATTCTAAGGAAGATGTGAATATGCTAAAAAAAACTCTAGAAGAAGAATTCAAAAAAGATAAAAATAATCCCATACTAGTAGAGATAACAAAGTTAAATTTGTATGAAATAGTGAGAGAGAAAAATGTGATTTCTTTAAAGAACAGAATTGATATTTAAAGATAAATCATAAAATATATGATATAATAGTATAGGCCAAATTAGTTCAAAATCAAACTTGACATTTAATTAGATTTTTGCTAAACTGACAAGGTGGTAAGCCGCTCAATGTGGGTTTAAAGCATAGTCACCTGACATTGGCGAGTCTCGGGTAAGAGGAGGTGCACGGATGTACGCAATAATAGAAACTGGTGGTAAACAATATAAAGTTCAAGAAGGAGATATTGTTTATGTAGAAAAACTTCATGCAGATGAAGGAGAAACTGTTAGCTTTGACAAAGTATTGTTGTTATCAAATGAAAGCGGAATAACAGCAGGGAAACCTTTTGTAGAAGGCGCTAAAGTAGAAGGAAAGATATTAGATCATGGTAAACAAAAGAAAATTATAGTTTACAAATATAAAGCAAAAAAGAATGAAAGAAGAAAACATGGTCATAGACAACCTTTTACGAAAGTACAAATTGAAAAGATAGTAGGATAATATGACATATGTTACATTATTTAGAAAAAATGATATTATTTGTGGTTATGAAATAAAAGGACATGCAGGCTATAGACCTCATGGAGAAGATATTGTGTGTGCGGCTATATCTATTTTAGGATATACTGCATTAAATTCTCTTATTGAAGTCGCTAATATTGACACTTCATCATTGAGATATACAATTATTGAGGATAAAGGTTATATGAAGGTTAATTTGAAAGAGAATGTTGGGTATACACAGTCACAATGTGCACAAATCATATTTCAAACACTTATAATTGGTTTAAGACTATTAAATGAAGAATACAAAGAATATATATCCATTGATTTCGAGGAGGTGGATTAAGTGATTAAATTAAATTTACAGTTATTTTCATCAAAAAAAGGAGTAGGTAGTTCAAAAAACGGTAGAGATAGCGAATCTAAAAGACTTGGTGTAAAAAGAGCCGATGGACAGTTTGTACTAGCTGGGAATATTCTTGTTAGACAAAGAGGTACTAAGATACATCCAGGAAATAACGTTGGAAGAGGTGGAGATGACACTTTATTTGCAACAATAGACGGTGTTGTTAGATTTGAAAGAAAAGGCAGAGATAAGAAACAAGTTAGTGTATATCCTCGTGAAGAACTAGCCTAATTTAAAGCTTACCAGTTGGTAAGCTTAAATTTTTAATAAAAATATTTTTATGAGGATGATGTATATGTTTATAGATGTAGCAAAAATATATGTAAAAGCAGGGAAAGGCGGCAACGGAGCAGTTGCTTGGAGAAGAGAGAAATATGAACCCTCTGGTGGCCCATATGGAGGCGATGGAGGAAAAGGTGGATCAGTGATATTAATTGCTGATGAAGGAATAAGAACATTGATGGATTATCGCTATAAAAGATCTTATTACGGACAAAATGGAGAAGATGGAAGAACCAAAAAACAATATGGTAAAGATGGAGAAGATATTGTCTTAAAGGTACCAGTAGGAACAATTGTAAAGGATGAAAAAACAGGAAAAGTAATTGTCGATTTAAAAAAACCAGGAGAAAGTTATATCATAGCTAAAGGAGGTAGAGGCGGAAGGGGTAATGCAAAATTTGCTACTTCTACAAGACAAGCTCCTGGATTTGCAGAACCGGGAACTCCTGGGGAAGAGAGAAATATTATATTGGAGCTCAAACTACTAGCTGATGTTGGTTTGATAGGATACCCTAATGTTGGAAAATCAACTCTGCTATCTGTTATATCTCAAGCAAAGCCTAAAATAGCAAATTATCATTTTACTACATTAAAGCCAAATCTTGGAGTAGTTAGAATAGGAGAAGACAAAAGCTTTGTCGTAGCCGATATACCAGGGCTTATAGAAGGTGCTTCGGCAGGAGTAGGATTAGGGCATGATTTTTTAAGACATGTTGAAAGGACTCGAGTGCTTGTGCATGTTCTTGATGCTTCTGGAAGTGAAGGAAGAAATCCGATAGAAGACTATTATAAAATCAATGAAGAATTATTTCAGTATAGTGAAAAATTGAGAGAAAAAGTGCAAATAATTGCAGCTAATAAAACAGATATACCTTCTTCCCAAAATTGGATTGAGCAAATAAAAGCTGAATTTGAGCCTCAAGGCATTGAAGTTTATGAAATATCTGCTGCGACAAATAAAGGTATAGATAAATTATTATATGCTATTTGGAATACACTAAGCACAATCCCTGTTAACTATGATACTTTCGATGAAGAGTTCATTGATGATGAATTAGTTGAAGAAGATAAAGAGTTAGTTTACAAAGAAAACGGCAAGTTTATAGTAGAAGGTAAGAATATAGAAAGATTAATGCAATCAACTTATATGGATGATTATGATTCACTTAGATATTTTCAAGACACATTAAAGAAAAAGGGTATTGTAGATAGACTAATAGAATTAGGCATTAAAGAAGGCGACTCTGTATTTATCTGCGGATATGAATTTGAATTTTTTAATTAGGAGTTGATGATATGATAACTGGCAAACAAAGAAGTTATCTAAAAAAATAGCAAATAACACAGAAGCTATTTTTCAAATTGGCAAGAACGGCCTTACTGAAAATTTTATTAAACAAGTTGATGATGCACTTAATGCAAGAGAAATTGTAAAAATAAATGTATTGAGAAATTCAGAACTAGATAAAGATGAAATAGTTGAAACCTTGATAACTCAACTAAATGCCGAGTTTGTACAAAATATTGGAAGAAAAATAACAATATATAGAGAATCTAAAGATAAGATAATAAAATTACCAAACTAAGATATTGGAGATGAGATTGATGCCTATTGGTATTATGGGAGGGACTTTTAATCCTATTCACATTGGACATTTAATAATTGCTGAGCATGTTAGACAAGAATTTAAACTTGGCAGCATTATATTTATTCCAAATGGCAACCCTCCTCATAAAATTAATGAAAACCTAATAGATGCCAAATTACGTTTATCGCTTATAGAAAAGGCAATTGCAGATAATCATTTTTTTACTTCAAGTGATATTGAATTAAGATCTGACAAGATAAATTATACAATTGATACATTACAAAAACTAAAATCTAAATATGTTAATGAAGAGCTATTTTTTATAGTAGGTGCAGATACTCTATTTGAATTAGATTCCTGGAAAGATTTTGAAAATGTTTCAAAGTTGACGAACTTCATAGTTTATCAAAGAGCGAGCTATGGTAACGAAACAGTTAATTTAAAAATCAAAAAACTGAAGGATAAATACAATGCAAAAGTATTTGAGAGCAAAGGCCCCTTTATTGATATTTCATCAACACTAATCAGAGATAGGATAGCCAGGGGCCTTTCTATAAAATACCTCGTTCCTGATTCAATACTAAAAGATGTGACAAAAGTATATGGAGGCAGTTGGAATGAATTATGATGAAATAATTAAAAATGTACTTGATGAAAAAAGATATGTGCATACTAAAGGTGTAGTAAATACAGCAATTCAATTATCAGATAAATACGGTGCAAGTAAAGAAAAAGCATTAATAGCAGCTTATTTACATGATTATGCAAAACCACTTAAATATGATGAGTCGTTGAAGTTAATAGAGGAATTTGGTATAATTTTAGACGATGAAACTCTAGAAAATCCAGAATTACTGCATGCACCACTTGGAATGGCATTTGCTAAATATAAGTTTGGTATAAATGATGAAGAAATATTAGATGCGATTAGATATCATACTACTGGTAAAGAGAACATGGCATTATTGACTAAAATAATTTATTTAGCTGATTTAATTGAACCTAATAGGAATTTTGATGGTGTAGATAGGATAAGAAAAGTAGCATTTAAAGACTTAGATCAAGCATTAATAATTTCTATGAATAATACTATTGTATACTTAATACAAAAAAATAGTATAATACATTCTGATACTTACAAAGCCAGAAATTACATCATAAGAAATTGGAACAGGGGGAACTAATGAAATCATTTTTCAAGATTTTTTTTAAATGGCTTATAATTTTTTTTGCTTTATTTTTAGTTATAAATATAGTTATTAGCATGTCATTTGACGATTCTAATATGACATTTTTACTCATGGGTATAGATGCAAGTAATGTTAAAGAAGCCAAAGGAGTTAGATCAGATACTATAATGCTTTTTAATTTGGATAAAAAAAATGACAAACTATCTATTGTATCGATTCCTAGAGACACAAGGACTTCAATCAATGGTAGAAAATACAAAGAAAAAATAAATCACTCTTTTGCCTATGGGGGAGCAGAACTTACTACTAGTACTGTATCAAATTTATTAGGCATAGATATCGACTATTATGCAGTAGTTGATTATGATTTAGTTAAAAATTTTATAGATTTAATAGGTGGAGTTGAGATTTATGTTCCGATAGACATGAAATATGAAGATCCAACAGCCAATCCACCACTTCATATAGATTTAAAAGAAGGTCAACAAACCCTAGATGGCGATAAAGCACTTCAGTATTTAAGATTTAGAAAAGGATATGCAAATGCAGATTTAGGAAGAATCGATGCTCAACAAGAGTTTTTGAAAGTGGTAATAAACGATACTTTAAAACTTAGGAATATACCTAAGATTCCTAAAATGATTCAACTTTATAAATCAAATGTAGACACTAATATTCCACTCACGATGGCTATGAGATATGGGTTTAGTGCTTTAGGTAATTCCCTAGATATAGAAACTTATGTGCTACCTGGTAGCCCTAAAATGCTTAATGGTGTATCTTATTATATTCATGATGAAGATGCCACTAAAGAAATAGTAAATAAAATATTTTATAGTAATTAATTTTTTAAAGGAGGGAAAAGAAGAAATAATGAATTTAATCGATGATAAGTTGAGTATAATTAAAAAAGCAATTGAAGATAAAAAGGGTTTTGACATTGAGGTTCTTGATATCAAAAAAATTAGTTCTATAGCTGATTATTTTGTCATTGCAAGTGGAAATTCAACTTCTCAAGTGTTATCAATTGTAGATGAAATTGAATACAAGATGACATTAAACGGATATGAAACAATTGCAGGCAAAGAAGGATATTCCTCTGCTAAATGGATAATTTTAGACTACGATGATGTAGTAGTGCATATATTTAGAAAAGAAGATAGAGAATACTACAATCTTGAAAGATTGTGGAAAGAATATGAGAATATATTAAAATAGGGGGTATAATTTTATGGAAATAAGCTATATCAGTACAGAAAAAGCACCAGCAGCTATAGGACCATATTCGCAAGGAATCGTAGCTGGAAATTTAGTTTTTACATCAGGTCAATTGCCAATAGATCCAAATACCGGCGAATTAGTTAATGATGACATAAAACTTGCAACTAAGACTTCTTTAGAGAATGTCAAATCAATAATCGAAGAGGCTGGCTCAAGCATTGAAAAAGTAATTAAAGTGACAGTATATGTAACTAATATGGATGATTTTTCTAAAATAAACGAAGTATATGCGGAGTACTTTACAGAACACAAACCTGCAAGAAGTTTAGTTGAGGTATCAAAATTACCAAAAGGCGGCTTAATAGAAATCGAAGCTGTAGCAACTCTATAAAAAAGGGCTTTTAAGCCCTTTTTTATTTTGAACCATAACTCATATCTAACATTGCCTTTCTTCTATCTCTTTTCTTTTTTCTCTGGTGTTTTTTATATAGGCTTCTTATGAAATAGAATATTATGACAAACCAATACCAATTGTGAAGAATATTTGTAGGGAATTTTTTATTTGGGTTTATACTCACCTCGGTAGAAGAAATGATATTAGCTTTTCCTAAAAGTTCTCCATTTAATAAATATTGGATTTCTCCTATAACTTGCCCTTGAGAAATAGGGGCAGTTATATTTTCATTTAAAACAGTTTTTCTTTCGACATTTTGAACATCTTGCTTTGAAATAGGAAAAGAGACGTTTTTATCGACAATGCCAGCTACATATGGAACTGATCCATCTTTAATAGGTATGTTATCTATAAATTGATCTTTGTATCCAAACACTACATTTTCAAAATTCTCAAAACCATAATTAAGAAGTTCAATTGTATCCTGATAGACTTCGTTTCCATTAGCTTTCAAAACTACAGCTAATAACTTTTGACCATCTTTTTCTGCGTACGAAACTAAACAATTTTTTGCTTCACTTGTATATCCAGTTTTAACTCCTAATGCATAAGGGTATTTAATTGGCATAAGCTTGCCTTCAATCTCAACTTTTTCTTGACTAAACAATAATTTATTTGTCAACTTAAGATATCTTGTTTCAGTTTTTACATTTGTAGGAGGGATTTCATAAGTGACCTTAGTTACAATTTTTCTGAACTCATCAAATTGCATGGCATATTTTCCAATTAAAGCTAAATCATATGCTGAGGATACATGATCATCATCATGTAGACCATTTGGATTGACAAAATTTGTATCAACAGCTCCTAACTCTTTGGCTTTTTCGTTCATCATCTTTACAAAATTATCGATGCTACCTCCAATGTGTTTGGCAATGGCAAGAGCACAATCATTTGCTGAAGCTATGAGCATTGCATTTAATAATTGTTCCAACGTCAGTTTTTCACCATAATCAAGAGCTATATGGCTTCCGTATGTCAATTTAATAATTTCTTCATCTATAGTTACATAATCACTTAGATTTCCATTTTCTAAAGCAAGTATTGCTGTCATCATCTTTGTAGTGCTTGCAGGATATAATTTTTCGTGTATATTTTTTTGATATAATATATGACCGGAATCATAATCAATCAGTATAGCTGCTTCTGCACCAATATGTAATAGATTAGCATTCCCATTCTCGACAGTTGACGATAATGAAGAAGCTGATGCGAAACTATATTGAGAGAGTATTATAATAATCATCAACATACTACTCACTAATTTAAGTTTTTTCAATTTATCACCACCATTTTTTATGTTATTCATATTATATCAAAAAACTTTAATTTATACATATATTCTTAAGATATAATTATCATTTAATTATCTCCTTTTAAATAGTATAATATTAATATAACTTTAGGAGGTAGAATAATATGTATCACTTTAGTAAAAGAGAGAAGATATTAACAGGGATTATTGGCATATTATTAGTAATGACAATATTTCTTCTAAATCCTGCGAACAGAAGTAATGATGTAAATGAATTGGTAATTACAAATGAAAATGATGCAGATGAAATAATTGAAGTGGAGAATGATCTAGATTTACCTATGGAGATCATGGTACATATTAGCGGCCAAGTATATCAGCCGGGTATATATAAATTATTTACTGGGGATAGGGTAATAGATGCAGTTAATTTAGCAGGTGGGTTAACTAAAGATGCTGATATAGATAAAATTAATTTAGCTAAAAAGATAGTCGATGAAGAAAAGATATACATACCTAAAGTTGGGGAAAATGTAGATTCAAATTTTGTTGAAGGTGATAATTCTAATATGGATTTAAGTGGAAACAGTGATAATGTGAATTCAAATAAAATTGACATCAATACTTGTACAAAAGAAGCATTAATGTCATTACCTGGCATTGGAACTACATTGGCAGATAGAATAATCGAATATAGAAAGACTACAAAATTTAATAAAATTGAAGATATCATGAATGTAAGTGGTATTGGTGAAAAGAAATTTAATGACATCAAAGAATTTATAATTACAAATTAAGAGGTGATAAAATGGATAAGAGACTTACAAAATTGACAAAAAGTTCAGGGTGAGCGGCCAAAATCGGACCCGATATATTAGCTCAGGTTCTGAGCAATTTACCTAAGACTTATGATGAAAGATTGTTGGTTGGAATAGATACATCTGATGATGCTGCAGTTTATAAAGTGAATGATGAATTGGCCATAATTCAAACTTTAGATTTTTTTACACCTGTTGTAGACGATCCATATACTTTTGGTCAGATCGCTGCAACTAACTCTTTAAGTGATGTTTATGCTATGGGAGGAGAGCCTACATTAGCAATGAATATAGTTTGTTTTCCTGATTGCTTAGATCCCCAAATACTCTCAGAGATATTAAGAGGTGGTTATGATAAAGTAAAAGAAGCTGGTGCAATATTAGTAGGAGGGCATAGTGTTTCAGATGATGAACCAAAATATGGGCTATCTGTAACTGGTTTTGTTCATCCTGATAAAGTTAAATCAAATGCCAATGCACAAGTAGGAGATTATTTAGTGCTTACAAAACCATTGGGTGTTGGAATAATCAACACTGCAATAAAAGGTGAACTTGCAAGTGATAATGCATATGAGAAATGTGTTGATGTCATGACAAAATTGAACAAATATGCCAAGGATGCTTGTGAAGGCATTGATGGAATTAATAGTATAACTGATATAACTGGGTTTGGATTATTAGGACATGCTCTTGAGATGGCAGAAGCTAGCAATGTGAGCATATTGATTTACAGTAGCAGCGTTTACTATATTGAAGAAGCTAGAGAATATGCTAATATGGGTATAATCCCAGCTGGAGCATATAATAATCAAAAGCATATTGGAGGGAAAGTAATATTTGAAAAAGAAGTTGAACAATATTTAAAAGACATTATGTATGACCCTCAAACATCAGGAGGTTTATTAATCTCTGTTAGTGCAGAAGATCTGATTAAATTAGAAAATAATTTAAAATCCCTTGATATTGACTACAGAGTAATAGGGGAAGTAAAAAATAAAGATGAGCACATATTGCATGTGATTTAGTGAAGGGAGTGTTCAAGTGAGCAATAAAAAATACTATCAAATGATTCCAAAAGTAGATGAAATTCTAACAGATGACAGAGTTTTAGAGATTATGAAAACAATGCCAAGGAAAATAGTCATTGAAGCAATTAATGAAGAAATCAATAAGATTAGAGCATTAATACAAAATGATGAGGATGAAAAAAGAATAATTAATAGCTTAAATGAATTGATTATAAATATAATTAATAATTGTATGGAAAAAAATAAATTTAATTTAAGACGAGTTGTAAACGCAACTGGAGTAATAATTCATACAAATTTAGGCAGATCATTACTTAATTCTGATGTAATTGACAACATAATGCAAATAAGCACAAACTACTCTAATTTAGAATTCGATATACAAAAAGGAAAAAGAGGTTCAAGATATTCACATCTAGAAAAGATTATTTCTCAAATAACAGGTGGTGAAGCGGCTCTTGTTGTAAACAACAATGCTGCAGCAGTACTATTGGTATTGAGTACTGTTGCTAAAAATAAAAATGTAATTGTTTCAAGGGGAGAATTAATAGAAATTGGTGGATCTTTTAGAATTCCAGAAGTTATGGAACAGAGTGGCGCCATTTTAAAAGAGGTAGGCACTACAAATAAAACTCATTTTGAGGATTATAAAAATGCAATAGATGAAGAAACTTCATGTATTATGAAAGTTCACACTTCAAACTATAAGATACTTGGATTTACGAGCGATGTGCCAGTTTCTGAACTCAAAGAATTAAAAAACGATAAAATATTGCTTATTGAAGACTTAGGAAGTGGAGTTCTCATAGACTTATCTAAGTATGGTATAAGTTATGAACCAACTGTATCAGATAGCATTAAAAATGGAGCTGATATTGTAACATTCAGTGGGGATAAATTATTAGGGGGACCTCAAGCAGGTATTATCGTGGGAAAGAAAGAATTAATCGATAAGATGAAAAAGAACCCATTGACTAGAGCATTGAGAGTGGATAAATTTACTATATCTGCATTAGAAGCAACTTTTAGGTATTATTTAGATGAATCTACAGCTATATCTAATGTACCAACTCTAAGTATGATCGTTAAGAGCATAGATAAAATAGAAGAACAAGTTATAAGGGTAATGGATGTACTAAAACAAAAAATAAGATCAGAAGAAATTATTTTTGATATAGTTGATGATTTTTCAGAAATTGGTGGTGGTTCTTTACCATTAGAAAAGTTAAATACAAAATGCTTATCAATAGAGTTACGCAAAGGTAATATTGTAGAATTTGAAAGAAATTTAAGAAATTATGAAATACCTATTATATCAAGAATTTTTAAGAATAAAATTCTATTTGATTTTAGAACGATAAGAGAAGATGAAGAAAGTATAGTTATTAAAGCAATAATTAACGCTTGCGAATATATTTAAGGGGAGTAAAAAATGAATCATATCATTATTGGTACAGCTGGGCACATAGATCATGGCAAGACAACTTTAATAAAAGCGCTAACAGGTAGAGAAACAGATAGATTAAAGGAAGAAAAGGAAAGAGGAATTTCTATAGAGCTGGGATTCACATACTTTGATCTTCCAAGTGGCCAGAGAGCAGGTATAATAGATGTACCCGGACATGAAAAATTTATCAGGAATATGTTAGCTGGAGTTATTGGAATAGACATAATATTATTTGTAGTAGCTGCAGATGAAGGGGTTATGCCACAAACTATTGAACATTTAGCTATTTTGGATTTAATTGGTGTGAAAAATGGTTTTATTGTCATTACTAAATCAGATTTAGTAGATGAAGACTGGTTAGAATTAGTTAAAGAAGAGATAAAGGAAAGCACAAAGGGCACTTTCCTTGAAAATTCAAAGATGATCCCTGTTTCTAGCACTAAGAAAATTGGATTAAATGAAGTTATTGAGGAAATAGATAGATTGTCTAGTTTAATTGAGACAAAAGATACTAATGACCTACCAAGATTGCCTATTGATAGAGTATTTACTATTCAAGGTTTTGGGACAGTCGTAACTGGAACGTTATTGAGTGGTGTATTAAAAGTTGGTGATGAGATTGAAATCTACCCAAAATCAATTATTACAAAGATCAGAAATTTACAGGTTCATGACAAAGATGTAAAAGTAGCATATGCAGGGCAAAGAGTTGCTGTAAATTTAGCCAATGTAAAGAAAGATGAGATTAGCCGAGGAGATTGCATTGCTCCTAAAGGTACAATGAAAGAAACCATGATGCTAGATGTAAAAGTTAAATTATTAAAAAACTTAGAAAAACCAATTGAAAATAGAACAAGATTAAAACTTTACTTGGGCACTGATGAAATAATGTGCAGAATTGTTCTGCTGGATAGGGATTTATTAGAGGCTGGAGAAGAAGCATTTGCACAACTGAGACTTGAAGAAAAAACAGTTGCGAAAGCAAAAGATAGATTTATTTTAAGATTTTATTCACCTATGTTTACCATTGGAGGAGGAGAAGTATTAGTTGCAAATCCTAGTAAAAGAAAAAGATATGACGAAGATATAATAGAAGAGTTAGCTTTAAAAGAAGAAGGTACAATTCTGGATCATATTGAAAACATATTAGTTAACGAGAAGAATATATTCTATAATACCAAAGAGATAGCTGTTGAGTTATCTTTATTAGAGACAACTATAATAAATGAAATAAAAAAATTAGAAGATGATGGTAAGATTGTTATCTTTGAAATAAATAAAGAAATATATCCAGTACATGTGAGCAAAATAAATGACTTAATTAATTCAATAAAAGTTGAATTAGAAGATTTTCACAAGAAATATCCTTTGAAATATGGAATTCCTAAAGAAGAAATAAGGACTAAATACCTTGGCAAAAACAAACAGAAGCTAGGCGATATGATCATAGAGTATCTAATTAATCAGAGAATGATAAAGCAATCCGGGGATTTACTATCTCTTCCTGACTACGAACCTAGTTTGTCTGATTCAGACAATATTATTAAAGACAAAATCATTGAGATTTTGGATAAAGAAGGTTTTAATTTAATTAAGATTGATGATATATTAAATCTTGACATCAAATGTGATAAAAAGACAATAGAGAACTTGGTTTTCTTTATGATTAGCAAAGGTGATATAATAAAACTAGGAGAGGAATATTTAATAAGCTCCAGTAAATATGAAACAGCAAAAAATGTCTTGCGAGATTATCTAAAGGTAAATGAATTTATAACAGTACCAATTTTTAGAGATCTGCTGAAGACAAATAGAAAATTTGCCATAGCAATGCTTGAGCATTTTGATCAAATCAAATTAACTAAGAGAGATGATGACAAAAGATATTTAATAGAATAAATTGAGGTGTAAAAATGGGTGATAGAATCTTAGTATTAGATCCTGATATAAGTTTTACCAAAACATTAAAATATAGTTTTGAACAAGACAGCTTCCAAATAGATGTTTTTTCTGATTGTGAAAACATAATTGAACTTATAGAAAAGAAACATTATGATATATTAATAACAGAACTTCAGTTATTGAAATCCAATGGTTTAACAATATGTCAGAGTGTTCGTAGTTTCTCTAATATTCCAATAATCTTCATTTCTAGAGTTGACGACGATATCAAAAAAATTTTAGCTTTTGAATATGGGGCCGATGATTATCTTGTAAAACCATTTAATATATTAGAACTAAAAGCTCGAATTAAAGCTATACTCAGAAGAACATCTGACATAAAATTTGAATATAACAATGATGTCATAGAAATATCTGACATAAAAATATTTACTATTGGCAGGAAAATAACAAAATCAGGGCAAGAAATATCATTAACAGGTAAAGAATTTGATTTGATATATGTCTTAGCATCTAATCCAGGGAAGATATTCACACGAGAAGAGCTATTAGAGCGAGTCTGGGGTTATGCTTATTATGGCGATTTGAGGACAGTTGATGTTCACATTCGAAGGATTAGAGAAAAAATAGAAGACAATCCAAAAGATTCTCAGTATATCATGACTAAATGGGGAGTGGGATATTATTTTAAGGAAAATAATATTTCTAATAATTCACTATAATTTTATATAACTGATATTTACTTTGACAAGAGTGAATTTATGGATACATCTATAGTACTGGCATTATTATAAGACCATTAAATTTAGAGTGGATATTGCAAATCGGTACGATAAACAACCTTGAGATATAGGTTGTTTATTTAAGAAGAAAGTAATTCTGTGCTTGAGATTTCTACAAAATAAAATTACATAAATTAAAACTTTAAATTGGTGATACAAAGATAATGAAAAATAATAATAATTACCATGCACCGTTAATTCCTGATTAGATAAACTACCATAATACAAGGTTTGAACCACTTGACAAGTGAATGCAATATGTTATACTTATAAAGTGTTTAAATACTTGGGAGTAGATGGGTGCTGGTGTGCCCTCTGGTCTTCAAAACCAGTGCGAGGGGTTAGGAGCCTCTTGGGTGGGTTCGATTCCCACATACTCCCGCCACTTTTTATAAGCTGCTTAGGTAGCTTTTTTATTGTTTATAATTATAATTTATTTTTTCTTAGCTATTATGTCTGCTATAATCGAAATTGCACTATCTATAAAATCACTTATATATTCACCATTAAAATTTCCTTGGATGAGGTCGTTACTGCCCCCACCTTTTATATCATATATTTTTGACAACTCATCAAATACATTTTTCATATTTATGTTAAAAATCTCAGGCTTAGTAATTGTAAATAGCATGCCATTAGGGGACTTCAATGCATAAATTTGGAAAATATCGTCGTGATTATTTTTTATATGCCGTCTGATATTATCAACATAAATTGAGTCTTCATCACTGAAAGATTCAATTATGAACTTGACATTATTTATTTTTTGGACTTTAGATATCAATTCAAAAGCTTTTAATTCAACTATTTTTTCTTTCAACTTTCTATTATTCTTTTCCAATGATTTATTATATTCCACTATTTCGTTTACTTTATTTGCTAAATTATATTCACTGGTTGAAAGATTTTTCCTCATACTATCGAATGTGGAATATATTGTTAAATAATGATTTAAAGCTCTTTGACCAGCAATGAACTTAATTCTAATCTTAGATTTAATTTTTTCAAATCCAATGATTTTTACTAGTCCTATTTCCCCAGTATAAGACACATGAGTGCCTGCACATATTGAATAATCGAGTCCTTCTATCTCAACTATTCTTATATTTTTTTCAATTGGCACATTTTTCCTAATAGGTATATTTCTAAGGCCATCTTTATCAACTATGTATGATGAAACCTTAAAATTTGACTGTATTATCTTATTTGCAAGAATCTCAGCTTTTCGAATTTCATTTTCGTTTATATCTTTTACTGATAGATCAATAGTACTATATTCATTGCCCATATGAAAACTCTCTGTCTGCCAATTGAAGATTTTATAGAAAGCTGCTGAAAGAATATGCTGAGAAGTGTGTTGTTGCATATGATCAAATCTTCTTTCAAAATCAATTGATAATTTTACATCCAACTTGTCAATATTTTTTTCTAGGACGTGAACAATATCAGAATTGTCTTCATAAACATCTTTAACTTCTATATCATTTATATAACCATAATCCCTAGGCTGCCCACCTGATAAATTTGGATAAAAAATAGTTTTATCTAGTTTTAAGTAACACTTTCCATCCTTGAGGTACTTTTCAGTTATAGTAGCATCTATATAAGTTAAATAGGGATTTTCCCAGTAGATTCTATTTGACATATTATTCAACTCCTTTGTTTAATAATACCATAAATATACTTCTATGATATAATTATATTATTCATTTGATAATTGTTAAGGAGAATAGAATGAAAAGACCCTCTTTCCTATTGATATTTGGACTTATATGTGGGATATTATTTTCTTATTACTTTGAATTGACTCATGCAATAATTATTTTCATAATTTTTATAGGGTTATTTGTCCTATTCGCATTTGAAAATATTCACAGATATTTTTTTGGTCTATTTTTTATATTCTTTCTGATTGGCGTACTTATTTGTAATATCAATCTAAAGAGTAAATTAGATGATTACATAAATGAAGATCATCAGTATATAGGTGTTATAGATAGCATACAAATAGAAGATAAAAAAACTAAAATAAAAATGAAATTAGTTTCAATTGACAATGGTGCATGTAGTGAGAAAATATTACTCACAACGAATAAAGGAAAAGATTTTACTTTAGGCCAAAAAATCGAGTTTACAGGGATTATAAAAAAAGCTAAAGAGAATACAAATCCAAAATTATTTAACTATAAAAAATATCTTCTTAGTGAAAAAATTCATTATACCACTTATCAGGATAGCACAAAAATCTACATAGATAATGAAGAAATCTCATTTAAATATATTTTAAGAACTAAATTTAAAAATTATGTAATTGCAAATTTTAGCAGTTTATCAAAGAGCAATCGCGATTTAATGATTAGTACGATACTTGGAGACAGTAGCTATTTAGAAGATGACCAATATGATATATATAAGGAGATAGGGCTATTACATTTATTAGCAGTTTCTGGTTTGCATATAAATCTACTCGCTTTGTTTATGTCTAAGTCTTTAGCCTATCTTGGAGTCAATAGAAAGATAAATACATTAATATCTATAGCCTTGATATTTATTTATGGTTTTTTAATTGGATATCCTGCATCATGTGTAAGGGCTATAATTATGTTTTCACTTAACTTATTGGCATCGTCATTTCATAAACCATATGATTCATTAAATTCATTGTATATCGCTGCTGGAGCTAGTTTAATGTTAAATCCATTCTGGATTTTTAGTATAGGATTTATATTATCATACATTGCTTGTTTTTCAATAATTATATTCTTTGATAGAATTAAGAAATTGTTTTATCCTTTTGAGGGGTTCATCATTCAAAATCTGTCTATTGTTTTGTCTGTAAACCTGTGTCTTATGCCAGTTCAAATTTTTTATTTTAATAAATTTAATTTTATATCAATAATATCAAATTTAATTGTCGTCCCTATTGCAAGTATAAACTTAATAATTGGGTTTTTGTCTTTGCTATTTAGTAAATTAACCTATGTTTTAAATATTACTATGGGTTTACAAAATATTTTAACAGGTGTATTTCAAGAATATACAGCTTTGAATTTCAATTTTAAAACACCAACGATTTTAGAAATGGTTTTTTACTTCCTAATCTTAGCAACCATTTATAATAGAAGTATTATATTGAATTTGAAAAAAGAAATAAAGAAAGCTGTCGTGTGCTTTACAATTTTATTCATAACAGTATATTCAATGGGAATATATAAAAACATTGACGACATAGTCGTTGATTTTATTGATGTAGGACAGGGAGATAGTGCATTGATTAGATACAGAGGGAATAATGTTTTGATAGATGCTGGAGGTTCAGCTTTTTCGGATTTTGATATAGGTGAGAATATAACATTTCCTTATCTTATAAAATCAGGAATTAACAAGCTAGATGCTTTAATTATTTCTCATTATCATGATGATCACTATAAAGGCAGCATGGCAGTTATTGATAATTTAGTAGTGGAAAAAATAATTTCTAGTAAATATCCTCCGGATGGCGAATTTTTAAACATTATTTCTCAACATAATATACCAATATATACATTAAACAGCAATGACCATATTTTTTTAGGGAATAAATTGAATATTGATATTTTGTGGCCAAAGGCTAATACTGGATTTTATGACAATGAAAACAACAATTCACTTGTTTGCTTAGTAAGCGCTAATGGTTTTAGATTGCTTTTTACAGGCGATATAGAGAAAGAAGTTGAAGAACAACTCTTAGATAATAAATTTGGCAAAGTAGACATATTAAAAGTTGCACATCATGGAAGTGATACATCTTCTTTACCTGAATTAATAGATCAATTAAATCCAAAGATCAGTGTAATATCTGTTGGAGAAAATAATATTTATGGACATCCGTCAAACCAAACTATCCAAACTCTTTTAAATGTAAATAGCAGCATTTATAGAACTGATGAAATTGGGCTTATTAGTGTTATAATTAAAAGAGATAGAATTATAATCAAGCCATATCAAGGACCTTTTTATCAAGAAGATTTAATTAAATATATAATTAATGGGAAATATTATTTTTTAGCATTAATTATTTTCATATATATATCTAATATCACAGTTAGAACTTATCTAAAAATGGAGGACAGAATACATGAATTACAATGAATTCAAATTGGCAATTAAAAAAAACGACCTAAAAGAAAAATATTTATTCACCGGAGAAGAAGTTTATTTAATGGATGAAGCACTAGATAGACTTATTAAAGCAAATATACCTCATGGGACAGAAGGTATGAACCTGACTAGAATAGATTTAAAAGATGCAAATATCGAAGATATAAGGGATAGCGTTGTAACACTACCATTTTTAGCACAGAGAAAATTAACAATAGTATATAATCCTGAGCTATTAAGTGAAAATTATGATACTGAGGCTTATAAGGATTTATTTAGTGATTTAGGAGATCATCAAGTACTTATACTAATCGATAATGGTGGAAAGATAAAATCGAATTCGAAATTAATTAAATGTTTTAAAACCGATGAAATTATTATGTTTGATAAGTTAAAAGGAAAAGATCTGACAATTTGGATTGAAGAAAAATTAAAAGTGCACAATAAAAAAATTGATTCAAAAAATTTAAATTATTTTATTCAACAAAGTGGTTATTTGAGCAAAAATTTAAAATTAAATCTCAATGATCTTGAGAACGAAATTCTTAAAATTGTCTCTTATTCGGACAAAGAAATAATTGATAAAAATACAATAGACAATTCCATAATAAAATTATTAGATAGAAATGTATTTGACTTATTGACATCAATTGGGGAGCAAAAAGTTGACAGTTCTCTAAAAATATTTTCTGAAATATATCTAATGGATGAGCCAGTGATAAAGATAATTTACATGATAAATAGACAATTGAGATTACAACTAGCATATAAGAGCTATAGAAAAGCCAATTACAGTGATGAACAGATTATTGCTCTATTGAAGATAAAACCATATGAATACAATAAAATATCAGCAATAAGCAATAGATATACAATTAGCAGATTGACAAAGAGCATTCGAATAGTTATTGATACTGAAAAAACTTTGAAGAGCAAAGCGACAAATGAAAAATATGAGTTAGAAAATTTAATTGTTAGACTTGTAAACACTAACTATAAATAAAGAACTTCGGATTCTCCGAAGTTTTTATTACATTGCTTGATTTAATTTTTTTGTAAGTCTACTAATTTTTCTAGAAGCTTGATTCATATGGATAACATTTTTATGAGCTGCTCTTTTTAGCTTTTTATCTATTGTTTTTAGCAATGATCTAGCTTCATCAATCTGGTTTGCTTGTAAAGCAGATTCAAATTTTTTAATGTAAGTTTTTATTTCTGATTTTCTAGCTCTATTTAATGCAGTCTTTTTTTGAGTGACTAATATTCTCTTTTCAGCGGATTTTATATTTGCCATCGTTTCACCTCCTCGTAATCTAACAAAAATTATTTTATCATCATTGTCACTATATTGCAAGGGAAATTAATAATTCAGATTAAGCAAAAAACGCTAAGAGCATGAAACAATCAATATAAATTGATTTTATTTGTTGAACATTATTACTTATTCTAATTGATTTACGTCTACATAGTGGTATAATATCAATAGGTTAATTGAAATGAGAGTAGGAGGAAAATTGATTGGATTATGATGATAACAAAAAGAAAGGGAAAAGCGAGTTGGCAGAATGGTTAAAAAGTATAGCAATTGCAATATTTATTGCAGTATTAATAAAGACTTTTGTTTTTAATACGACATATGTAGTTGGTAATTCGATGTACCCTACATTATATGAAAGTGATAGATTAATAGCTTTAAAATTACCATTATATTTTACAGATCCAAAGCCTGGTGACATAGTAATATTAAATGCACCTGATGTTGAGAATAAAGATTATATTAAAAGAGTTATTGCAGTTGAGGGGGATACTGTACAAATATCTGATGGCAAAGTATATGTGAATGGCAAACAAATAGAAGAAAGTTATTTAAATGGAGATGAATACACTCATATTTATAGTGAGAACTATTGGATAATACCAGAAGGAGAAGTTTTCGTACTAGGAGATAATAGAGCAGAAGGTGCTAGTAAAGACAGTAGGTATTTTGGCACAGTAAAAATTAAAGAAATAAAAGGCATAGCTAAATTTAGATACTATCCTTTTGATTCAAGATTTGGTAAACTTAATTAGCCTCCCATTTTTGGGAGGATTTTCCTATATAGTTTGGAGGTAAATTAATGCACGTAGAAAGAGAGAACATAAGAAATTTTTCAATAATAGCACATATTGATCATGGAAAATCAACTTTAGCTGATAGGCTTATTGAAAAGACAGGTATGATAACACAGAGGGAAATGCAAGAACAAGTTTTAGACAAGATGGATTTAGAAAGAGAGAGAGGCATCACAATTAAATTAAAAGCAGTAAGGCTTAATTACAAGGCTAATAATGGTAAAGATTATATTTTTAACTTAATAGATACACCAGGACATGTAGATTTTAACTATGAGGTATCTAGATCTTTAGCCGCCTGTGAAGGTGCTATTCTAGTAGTTGATGCAACTCAAGGAGTAGAAGCTCAAACGCTGGCAAATGTCTATTTAGCAATTGATCAAGATTTAGAGATATTTCCAGTAATAAACAAAGTAGATTTACCTAGCGCAAGACCAGAAGAAGTTGCTCAAGAAATTGAGGATATTATTGGCATTGAAGCTTCGTATGCACCTCATATATCCGCTAAAGAAGGCCTCAATATAGATCAGGTTTTGGAGGGAATAGTTGAGAGGATCCCTGCACCTATTGGAGATGAAAACAAGCCATTAAAAGCGTTAATTTTCGACTCTTATTATGACCCTTATAAAGGAGTAACTTGCTACATAAGAGTTTTTGATGGAAAGATTTTTCCAGGCATGAAGATCAAAATGATGTCAACTGGAAAAGAATTTGAAGTAACAGAAGTCGGAATAAACACTTCTAAACAAATTCCAATGGATTTTTTAAGTGCAGGCGAAGTTGGGTATGTAGCAGCGAGTATTAAAAATGTTAAAGAAGCTAGGGTTGGCGATACGATCACAGATGCATATAACCCCACAGATCAACCGCTGCCTGGTTATAAAAAAGTTACGCCTATGGTCTATTGTGGAGTGTATCCTGCTGAAGGTGAGGATTTTAATAGTGTGAGAGATGCTTTAGAAAAATTACAAGTAAATGATGCTAGTTTAGTATTTGAACCAGAAACATCGCAAGCATTAGGCTTTGGATTTAGGTGTGGCTTCTTAGGACTACTTCATATGGAAATCATTCAAGAAAGACTTGAAAGAGAATTTGATTTGAACATTATAACTACAGCTCCGAGCGTAATTTACAAAGTTCACAAGACCGATGGGGAGGTTATTGATATTCAGAATCCTTCAAATTTACCTAAACCATCCGAAATAGATTTCATAGAAGAGCCGATAGTATCTGCTTCTATAATGACTCCGTCTGAGTATGTAGGTGCAATAATGGAGCTTTGCCAAAACAAGAGAGGCGTATTTTTAAATATGGAGTATTTGGACCAAAAAAGAGTTACTTTAAAATACGAGTTACCGTTAAATGAAGTAATCTACGATTTTTTTGATGCTTTGAAATCAAAAACGAGAGGATATGCTTCTTTTGATTATGAACTAAAAGGGTATAACAGAAGTGAATTAGTCAAATTGGACATATTAATCAACGGAGAGCTAGTAGATGCATTTTCTATGATTGTTCATGAAGAAAAAGCTTATGAAAGAGGTAGAATTATAGCAGAAAAGCTTGTGGATGTAATTCCAAGACACCAATTTGCAATACCAATTCAGGCGGCAATAGGATCAAAGATAATTGCAAGAGAAACAATTAGGGCTTTGAGAAAAGACGTTTTAGCTAAATGTTATGGTGGAGACATTTCTAGGAAGAAAAAGCTATTAGAAAAACAAAAAGAGGGAAAGAAGAGAATGAGACAAATAGGGTCAGTTGAAGTACCACAAGAAGCATTTTTGAGTGTTTTAAAATATGATGAAAAGAAGTAGATGAGAATGAATGAATTGGGAATTTATATTCATATTCCATTTTGCATCAAAAAATGTGATTATTGCGATTTCGTTTCAGTAAAACCAAATGATAGCCTTATTGAGGCTTACATTAGCTCTCTTATAAAAGAGATAGAAATTTATAGTAAGCTTATAAATAAATTTAATATTGATTCTATATTCATTGGGGGAGGTACACCTTCTAGCATTGACACAGAGTATATCGGGAAAATATTTGAAAAATTATATAGTTCATTTAATATTGCTTCAAATCCTGAGATCACAATAGAAGTTAATCCTGGCACTGTTGAAAATAAGAAATTAAAGGCATATAAGCAATATGGGATCAATAGAATTAGTTTAGGAGCGCAATCATTGAATGATAAAATTCTATTAAATATTGGGAGAATTCACAATGAGCTCGACATATTAAATACAATAGAGTCAATAAAGATGGAAGGCTTTAAAAATATAAATTCTGATTTAATGATAGGATTGCCTGAGCAAACATTAGACGATGTAATGAGCAGTTTAGAAAAAATTATACAGTTAAATCTCACGCATATATCTTTATATAGTTTGATTATTGAAAAGGGAACTAAATTATATGAGCTTGAAAAAAATGGGAAACTACTTCTACCAAATGAAGATGAAGAGAGACTAATGTACCATCAAGCGAAGAAAATATTAGAAAAAAGTGGATATATTCAATATGAAATTTCAAATTTCGCTAAACCCGGTTTTGAATGTAAACATAATCTAAAATATTGGACTTTACAACCCTTTGTTGGAATTGGACTAAATAGCCACTCAAATATATGGAATTATCGATTTTGGAATTATTCAAATTTTAAAGATTACGATTATTATATAAAAAAAGGGAAATTACCTATAGAGAATAGAGAATTTATAAACACAAATTCAAAGATAACCGAATTTATGATACTTGGAATAAGATTAAACTCAGGAATAAACAAAGAAAAATTCAAAAGACTATTTGGTACTGACATGGATTATTACTATAAAGATGCTATACAAAAGAATATTAATGATGGTTTGATTTATGATGATGGTCAGTGTATTAAATTGACAAATAAAGGACTAGATCTAAGCAATATTGTAGAATTAGATTTCTATATTTAACATAAAAATACTTGACAAAATTTGAATT
>DAONLG010000007.1:0-28606 GCA_035406565.1 Soehngenia sp. | reverse complement strand
CATACTCGAAGGAAAGTTTATTGGGTAGAATCGGATCTTTATTAGCACCAATATTTACACCAGCAGGATTTGGAACTTGGCAAGCTTCGGTAAGTCTTTTTGCTGGTATTGCAGCAAAAGAAGCTATAGTAGGAACATTAGGTATGCTGTATTCTCCACTTGAATTGACAGAAGCTCTGAGGATGAACTTCACTACCCTTTCTGCCATTTCTTATATGGTAATGGTACTATTATATACGCCTTGTGCAGCTACTATCGCTACTGTAAAAAGAGAAACAAATTCAACAAAATGGGCTTTGTTTATGGCAATTTACACCTTTTTATTGGGTTATATAATGTCAGTTCTTGTCTATCAAGTAGGGAATTTGTTTATTTAACAGGAGGATAATATGTTAAAAGAAATTTTGAAATTAATCTTTGAAGGATCAGTGAAATCTTCTAAAGATATAGCTGAAAAATTAAATATCGATGAAAATGAAGTTAATTTACTCATCAATCAGCTCAAACAAATGGGTTACTTAGAAAAAGATACAGGTGAATTTTCATGTGGTGGGAAGTGTTTTGGCTGCAATTTAGCTAATTGCCCCACTAACAGCATCATCACTTTCAGCCTTTCTGACAAGGGAAAAAATTATATAAAAAAATTATAAAAATTTTTATTTTTTGTGTTTAAAACTTTTTTTCTGGGTATAATATAAACAAATCATTATACAATAAATTGTTACTTGATTAAAGTAATGATTTATATAATGGTTAATAGGACTTTGACAACTGCATCCAACTAAAATATTAAGTATCTAATTGTTGTAAAATTAGTTGCTTTTTAAAAATGTTACACTGATGATTGGTTAAGAGTATTTTAGATTCAAAAGATTTAAAATTGATGTTAATCGAAGTAGTGTAAAGTTAAAGTAGTGTAAGGTTAAGTAACGTTTGTAGTAAACTTTATAATTTAATTAAAGACTAGATTATAAAGGTTAAAGATTTACCTGTAAATTAGTGAGTTTGTAAAACTTAATAACTTATTAAGTTAAAAGATTAGAGTTTAATCCTCTTTAACTTAAATTAAGGAGTTGCTTGTTAAAATAAAAGAAAATGTGATTGAACCAAAAACTGAACGTTGGAGCAGTTGTTCAAAGTCTTATTTAAAATGAAGGGCTTTTCTAAGATGAAAATTGGAAAGGTCCTTCTTATTTTTTAAAGTTGTATTTTACAAGCCTTGATACTATAATATAGTTAATATAAATAAAGGAGATGCAATATGGAAAAAGTAGATTGGCTGGTAAAAGAAAACCTTACCATGCTTGCAGATTTTTATGAGTTTACGATGGCAAATGGGTATCTCGAAAACAACATGGAAGATAAGATAGCATATTTTGACATGTTTTTTAGGAGTATTCCAGATGACGGTGGCTTTGCGATCATGGCAGGTGTTGAACAGCTATTAGATTATTTAAAAAACTTAAAATTTAGCGAAGATGATATCAATTATTTCAAAAGCACAGGGATTTTTGGAGAGAAATTTATCAATTATCTAAAAAACTTCAAATTTACTTGCGATGTATGGGCAATACCTGAGGGTACGCCAATATTTCCCAATGAACCTATAGTAACAGTGAGAGGCCCTGTAGTGCAAGCACAGCTTATAGAAACGATGGTTCTTCTAACTGTAAATCATCAGTCTTTAATCGCAACAAAGGCAAATAGAATTGTCAGAGCTGCTGATGGTAGGCCTGTTATTGAATTTGGGTCTAGAAGGGCTCAAGGATATGGCGGTGCTATCTTAGGAGCAAGAGCAGCTTACATTGGTGGTTGTATTGGTACAGCCAATACTATTGTAGATAGGGATTTTAATATCCCCGCACTTGGAACTATGGCTCATAGCTGGGTTCAATTGTTTCCTTCAGAACTAGAAGCTTTCAAAGCTTATGCTAGAGTTTACCCAGATAATTGTACGCTTTTAGTAGATACCTATGATACCCTTTCTCAAGGAGTTCCAAATGCGATAAAAACATTTAATGAAGAAGTTTTACCTAGAGGATATAGGCCAAAGGGGATTAGAATTGACAGTGGTGATATTGCATATCTATCTAAAGAAGCTAGAAAAATGCTTGATGAAGCTGGTTTTAGTGATGTAAAAATCATGGCATCATCTAGTTTAGATGAATTTGTCATTAAGGATTTGCTAAACCAAGGTGCAAAAATTGATATGTTTGGAGTAGGGGAAAGACTTATAACAGCTCAATCTGAGCCTATTTTCGGAGGAGTATATAAATTAGTAGCGGTCGAAGAAAATGGAGAAATCGTTCCAAAGATTAAAATCAGCAACAATGTAAATAAGATCACTACTCCTGGTTTTAAACAAGTATATAGATTCTACGATAAGAAAAACAACAAAGCTATGGCAGATGTAATAACTCTTTATGATGAAAAGATACCAGAAGACGGTCCTTATGAAATATTTCACCCTCTCTTTACATGGAAGAGAAAACTACTCAGTGATTACTATGTAAAACCTCTGTTAGTTCAAATTTATGATAAGGGAAACTGTGTGTATAAAAGCCCAAATATTCATGAGATAAGAAAATATTGTTTTGACCAACTAGATACTCTGTGGGATGAAGTTAAGAGATTTGAAAGACCTCATGAGTATTTTGTAGACCTTTCTGAAGCACTTTGGAAAGTAAAAGATGAACTTCTCAAAAAACATAAATAACTTGCCAATTTGGCAAGTTATTTTATTGTTGCTTGTGCTTTTTGCTCTTCCCCTTGACTCTTTTTAGCCTAAAGAAATCTTCTCTTTCTTTTTCTTGCAGCACACTGTCGATGTATTTTATAGTCGCTTCATATCTAGGAATTTGAATCTTTTCAAGAGCATTAGCCCTCTTTTGAGTCTTTTTAATCTCCATAGCTAATTTGTAGACTGAGTTTTCTATCTCTGCTAGTTCATATATCAAGTCTCTAACTTTCATAAAGCTAATAACAGTCTTATCAAAAGCAGGAGATGTCCTGTAAAAACCATATTCGGTCTTTAAAGGGCTCTCTTCTCTTTTGATTATTGGAACTTCAACTCCCATTACCGATTTATATATAATGTCAAAATCTTTTTCATTCTCGATTGATTGAGCAATTTCAATGACTGCCTCTGGTCCCATCAGTATGTTAGCTATTTTTAAATTTTCATATGCTTCTTGAAATGCTTCGTCTACTTTAGCTTGAAGACTTGTTGCTGAATCAATCAAGTTCATCATCTCACGTATAAGAACAGTTCTTTTTTTATCCAAAAGTTCATAGCCTTTTTTAGCAAAAGAAAGAGAGTTTTTAGCTTTTATTAAATTCGCTTTTGTAGGTGTTGTCTTATAAACAGCCATTGCCTCACCTTATTTCATATACTTTTCAATTAATTTTTGATCCAACCTATCTAATTCTTCTTTTGGCAACAGTTTCAATAAATCCCATGCTATGTCTAGTGTTTCCATCATATCTCTATTTTCAGTAAAGCTTTGAGATACAAATCTCTTTTCGAACTCATCTCCGAATTTAAGATACTTTTGATCTCTTTCAGATAGATCGTCTTCTCCTATGATTTGTGCTAATGCTCTTACGTCTTGAACTTTTGAATAAGCTGAGAACAACTGATTTGCTACTTCAGGATGATCTTCCCTAGTAAAGCCTTCCCCTATGCCGTCTTTCATCAGACGTGAAAGTGATGGCAATACATTTATAGGGGGATATATTCCTTTTAAATACAAATCTCTTGACAAAACAAGCTGTCCTTCTGTGATATATCCTGTAAGGTCAGGAATAGGATGAGTGATGTCATCATTTGGCATTGTGAGTATTGGTATAAGTGTTACCGAACCATTTTTGCCCTTTATCATTCCTGCTCTTTCATAAAGTTCTGCAAGATCTGAATACAAATACCCCGGATATCCTCTTCTACTTGGAACTTCTTCTCTTAAGGAAGAAACTTCACGTAGAGCTTCTCCATAACTTGTTATGTCAGTCATGATTACTAGCACATGCTGATTTTCTTCATATGCAAGGTATTCAGCAGCAGTAAGCGCACATCTTGGAGTTATTATTCTCTCCATTATTGGATCATCTGCATAATTTATATACATTACTACTCTATCTAATACTCCAGCTTTTCTAAATGTTTCTTGGAAATAAAAAGCCTCATCGTGTTTTACGCCTATTGCTGCAAATATGATGGAGAAATTGTCTTCTCCTGATTCACTTTTTATCTTAGCTTGTCTTACTATTTGTGCTGCTAATTGATTATGAGGTAAACCAGCCCCTGAAAATATAGGCAACTTTTGCCCTCTTATCAAAGTAGCAAGACCATCAATTGATGAAATACCTGTTTGAATGTAATTTCTTGGATATTCTCTTGAAACTGGATTGATAGGTCTACCGTTTACATTGTAAGTTTTTTCAGAGTAGATATCTCCTCCTCCATCAATTGGTCTTCCTATCCCATCAAAAGTCCTTCCTAAAATCTCCCTTGATAGTGGTATTTCAAATGGTTTCCCTTTGAATGTAACTTTAGTATTATCCGTGGCAATCCCCATGGTGCTTCCGAAAACTTGAACTACAACACTATCTCCATCAATCTTAATTACTCTGCCGACCATTTTGTTGCCGAATTGGTCTTCTATCTCTGCTATTTCACTATACCCTATAGAATGAGTGTTAGAAAGTTCAATGATGCTGCCCTCAACTTTATCTAATTTTAAATATTTTCTCTTCATTTGTCTTCACCCACTATTTGCTATACTCTGACTCTAATTTATCATAGAAATCATTAATCATCTTGTTGACTTCTTTGATTTTTGAAATATCATCATTAGGTATAGTATATTTTAATTTTATGACTTCTTCATAAATTTCTCCATTTCTTACTCTGGAGATTGGTATTCCTTTCTTCACTGCAGAAAGTCCTCTATCATATAATAATTCCATGGTTTTTAACATCTCATATTGCTTTTTAAGCGGCACAAACGCATCGTCTTTATGAAATGCATTTTGTTGTAAAAATCCGATTTTTAATACCCTGGCAATCTCCAATATCAATCTTTGATCATCTGGTAAAACATCTTCTCCAACCAAGAGAACTATTTCTTGAAGTTTATTTTCTTCAAACAAAATTCCAAGCATTTTTTCTCTTAAGTTCTCAATATCTACATTTAATTCTCTCTCGTAGAAATCTTTAATCATATGAGTATATCCACTATAACTATCCATCCAATTAATTGCAGGATAGTGTCTTGAATATGCTAATTCTCTATCAAGTCCTAAAAATACATTTACAAATCTCTTAGTGTTCTCTGTTACTGGCTCAGAAAAATCTCCACCCGCTGGTGATACTGCACCAATAAGTGTTACAGATGCATCTTTTCCTGAAAGTGTCCTTACATATCCAGCTCTTTCATAGAATTGTGCAAGTCTTGTTGGCAGATATGCAGGATATCCTTCTTCTGCAGGCATTTCTTCTAGTCTACCTGAGATCTCTCTCAATGCTTCAGCCCATCTTGATGTTGAATCAGCCATAACAGCTACATCATATCCCATATCTCTAAAATACTCAGCCATGGTAATTCCCGTATATATAGATGCCTCTCTCGCTGCAACTGGCATATTTGATGTGTTTGCTATTAAAACTGTTCTCTCCATGATAGGTCTGTTGGTCTTAGGGTCTATTAACTTAGGAAAGTCTTCCAAAACTTCTGTCATTTCGTTCCCTCTTTCACCACAGCCTACATAAATAATGATGTCTGCATCAGACCATTTTGCAAGTTGGTGTTGCAGCATTGTCTTACCAGTACCAAATCCGCCAGGAATAGCTGTAGTACCGCCTTTAGCTATTGGGAAAAACACATCTAGGATCCTTTGACCAGTGACAAGCAGCTTGCTTATCTCAAGTCTTTCTTCTACAGGTCGTGGATTTCTTACTGGCCATTCTTGATACATCTTTACATCATGAATATTCCCGTCTTTATCCTCAATTTTTATTATAGTGTCGTTTATCGTTCCTTTATTTGTTTCGTTAATCCATACTACTTTACCTGAGATATCAACTGGAACCATTAGTTTATGAACAATTAGCTGAGTTTCTTGCACATGTGCAAATATCTCTCCCCCAGTTAAATTGTCCCCTACCTTTACCAGCAATTTATATTCCCATAAAGCATCTTCATCTAGTGATATGAGTCCAATCCCTTCAGGAATAAAATCACCATGATCTGCTCTAATCTTCTTTAAAGGTCTTTGAATACCATCAAACATATTGCCAAGCATGCCAGGTCCTAATTTTAATGAAAGTGGTTTACCTGTTGAAATTACTTCGTCACCTTTTTTTAAACCTTCTGTCTCTTCATATACCTGAACAATGCCAGTATCTCCGTCAATAGAAATAACTTCACCTATTAACTTTTTTGGTCCTACTACAACCATCTCTCTCATTTTAAACCCAGTCATGTTATCCCCGATGATTACAGGACCGTTGATGGATTTAATTTTACCTGTTAAATCACTCATTTATGTCACCTGCTCTCTCTAAAAGCGAAAATAACTTGTTTCCTATTTCATACTCATTGTCATCAATCAGTGTCTTCAATGAATAGTCAATTAAAAATGTCTTTTCTTGGTCTTCAATTAAAAATCCACCGATTAAGTTTGATGGCATAGTTTCAATATTAAACTTGTCAAATCTATTTTTATAAGTCTCTGCTAAATGCTTATTTACTATATCTTTATCGCTTTCTCTAACGTAAATATTGAAATTCATATCTCCTAACTCTAAAATCGCTTTGTCTAACTTGTCAAAGAGGTATTGTCTGTATTCACTGGTCTTAGTGAATTCCGAAGCTTTTAAATACAGGCTTTCTAAGAAATCTTGTAAGATTTCTGCCCTCATTTTCAAAACTTTTTCTTTGACTTTTGTCTTCTCTTCAGAAATTTTCTCATTTATCTCTCTTTCTGCCAGTGCTAATTTTCTTTTAATGATCTCATCTCTTTGAGCCTCGAGTTCTTTTTTCTTCTTTTCTAGGAGATTATCATTTTCTTTTTTTAATTCCTCTAATGCTTTTTGGAATTTCTTTTCTTCTTCTTTATAGACAACTTTACGAAATATATCTAATTTATCTTCTACAGTTATCATGACTTCACCACCTATATTTTGATGCCGACGGACTCTTTGATGTATCTCATAATAAAGTCTTTGTCCTTTAGGCCTGTCCTATCTGGTACAGTTACAATTAGCTTCTTGCTATTGCTCTTTTTTACTTCAAGTACTCTATCTTTCATTTTTTCAAGGATAGATTCTGTGATTATGATTATGCCAATCTCGTCATTTAAAACAGCATCATCAAATGCTTTTCTTATATCATCTAAGTCTTTTACATATATGCCTTCAATGCTTGCTAATCTCATTCCCACTAAAGTATCCTTGTGGTCGCTGATTAGAATAGATTTCATTTTTATAACCTTCCCAAAATAAGAATTGAAACTATAAGCCCATAAATAGCAATACCTTCTGCCAACCCTACAAATATAAGTGTTTGTCCTAATAATGATTTATCTTCTGATACTGCACCTAAAGCAGCTGAACCAACTACTGCTACTGCATACCCAGCACCAAGTGTTGCTAATCCTGTAGCTAAAGCTGCTGATATAAATCCTAAACCTTGAGATGATGTAACACCAGTTGCTGTTGCTTCTTCTGCTGCGTTAATTGCTCCTGGTACCATGATGATAACTGCTGCCATCAAAAGTGGAACAAATACAAACAGATTAGCTCTCAATATTTTCTTCAATTTTTTTCTGTCGCCTTCCATATCGCTGTAAATAAAATAAATTCCTGTTGCAATAGTTAATAATACCATAATTGTTGTTGTTGTTAATATAAATGACATAATATCTCCTCCTAAATTCTATATTCTAATATTCTAATTTTACAGGCTCAAAAGCCTTCCCATCGCCTTTGTAGTATCTACTGAATAGTTCATAATATTGAAGTCTTAAGCCTTGAATAAATACTATAAGACCTTCTAACCCTAAAATCAATAGATTGCCAATGACAAGTACCACTGCATTTCCTGCAGCAGAACCTATCATTTCACCGATAGTTTCAAAAGCTATAAATAACCCCACGTGTGTCAGTGCAAATGCCCCAACTCTTATAAATGAAACAGTACCACTTAGCATACTTAAAAAAGTTTCTAACAATGAGAATACTCCTTCAATGTAATATCCAGAGATCTCTTCATGATGCAGTGGTCTTTTCTTCTCTACTAGATTTGCAAGTGGCATCTTAAAGATGATCGACAATAAACATAATACTGCTATTACTATTCCTACAGGAACTGGCATTATATTTAAGCCAAGCATCATTCCACCTACCAAAAGAAGTAGATCGATAAAAAGTACAAATCCTGCAATTCCCTTGTTGCCAAATACAGCTTCCTCAATGTCTTTTCTTTTAAAAGCATTTATAATCCCATGAATATATGCAATTATCAATAACGCAACCCCTACGCCGATTGCTATCATAAGCATAGTATTGATATTTTCAAATGGTCTAATCAATAGTGCCGGTATGATAGTTTCAAATCCAAACACTGCACCATAAAGGGTACCAAATACCATTGAGCTTGCTCCTAATCTCGTCAATAAGCCCCCAAAAGTCTTGCTTTTTTTGCCTACTAATAGTCCCGCAAGTAAAATCACAAATCCTTGACCCAAATCCCCAAACATCATTCCAAATAAAAACATATATGAAAGACTTAAAAAAGGAGTTGGATCCAATTCATTATATGATGGCGTTCCATACATCTTAACTAGCATCTCGAATGGTTTAAACAGCCAATTATTTTTTAATTTTGTAGGTGCATTTGAAATCTCATCTTTCTTAAATACAGCCACTATACCATCATATTTCTTTAATATACTCGTCAGTTTATTTCTATCTGACTCAGCAATCCAAGCTGAAAGGTAAAAATATTTCTTTGAAAAAGCAAGATTTTCTTTAATATCTTCCATTCTTAGGATCATCCTAGCGTGAGCTAATAGCTCCTTTACCCTATCGTTGTATTTTGATTTGATTTTATCTATTATTTTCTCATTTTCAGCGATTTCTGCTAAAATAGTATTTCTTTTAATGTCTATTTGCTCACTTATTTCTCTAGGAGTGCCAGTATACTCTTCGGGTATCGGGATTTCTTTGAATCCAAGAGACCTTAAAATTCTAGTCATCTCAATGGTCATTTCTTCTGGGTACATGACTATATATACTTCTCCTTCTTGGCTTGATCCAGTATGCAAGAAAATCCCCAAGATGTTTTCGTAATTCTTCTTTACCTTTTGTCTGCCTTCTTTTGAAAGTATTCCAACTTTAAATTCAAAATACTCCATATTTCTCAGATCAGACAACGGTATTGAAAAATTCTTTAATTCCTTAAATATATTCGAATAATAACCTTCTAAATGCTCAATATCTTTTTTCAGCGCATTTATTTTTTCATCTGTATCATGAATTTCTTCAATTATATTATCAAATTCTTTGATGATATCTTCTTTTGCAAGAAGAGTATCGATCTTTATGTTCAGCTCATTGTCTTTTATGTCAAATATCCTTTTGATTACCTCTGATTTATTTCGCAAATCATCAGCTAGTGAATCTTTTTTGTAACTTCTAGCATAGTTCATATCGATTATCTTGTCGATATTTTCATTTGTGACATCAAATGTGAAATTATTTGATTCTATTTGATGAATTGCAGGAATCAAATCAACTTCAACATTTGTTACTATATCTTTTAGGACATTTTCAGCATCTTCTGCTTTTCCGACGATATTTAGCAAAGTCATTTTTTCAACTGCCACTTCTTATCACTTCCTTTTTGTTATCGTGATGCTAGATTAATTAGCTTATAAATTTATGCTAACACCCTTAATAATAAATTGTTTTTTAATTTTGTGGAATGTATGACGTCTTCGTCAAAAGCTATATAAATATTTTCATATTTACTTAATGATTTTTGTATCTCTTCTTTATCAGAACTCAATACCCAAGCAGATAGATAGAAATACTTCCTTGAAAATGCAAGTTTTTCTTTTACTTTTTCTACCCTTATCATGATTTCCAGTTGATTGATTAGATCAATTGCTTTATTTAAGTGTTTTGCTCTTAAATCGTCTAATTCTTTTTCTTTCGCCGCAATTTTAGCTAGAATATCATTTCTTTTTAATGTAATCACTGCACTTATTTCCTTTGGAGTAGAATTGTATTCTTCGGGTATTATCAATTCTCTAAATTCCAAAGCCTTTAATGCCCTATCTATATCAACTGCCACTTTTTTAGGGTAAATTATGAAATACACTTCTCCATCTTTTACAGTGCCAGTATGAATAATTATAGCTGGTATATTTTCATAGCTTGATTTTAATTTCATCCTTGCTGTATCGCTTAATACCCCTAGCTTAAATTCAAAATAATCCATATTTCTTAAATCTCCGATTTTGATCGGAAAATCATCTAATTCTCTAAAAATATTATTATAATAGCCTTCTAATTTTTGTAACTCATTTTTTAAATTCATTAAATCCTCGTTCAATGAATTTAACTTCTCGACGACACCAAAGAAATCGTTGATTTCATTTTCATTTATGTGGTGGTTTTCTTTTGAAATATTTAACTTAACACTGCTTAAATCAAATAATTCCATGATTTGTTTTTTCTTGTTTTCAAGTTCTTCTACTTTATTGTCGCTTATATAAGGCATAACATAATTCATATCGACAATTTTATCTAAGTTGTCTTCTTTTACATTGATCTTAAAATGATCTGATTCAATTCTATTTAAAGCGTCTAATAGTTCAATTTGATAATTTAGAATTAAATCCCTTAATACGTCATCAGCATAATCAATTTTGCCTGAAACATTCAACAACTCCATTTTGTTAGCTCCCATAATCATTCACTTCCTTTTAAGTCTCGAATGAGATATTCTCTTATGTCTATGCTTGACATTTGATACCTCTTTGATTCCAATATCGTCATGACATCTCTTATTTCAAATTCCAGTAAATGTAAATATCCTATTGATACCGAAATATCCATTTTAGCTTTTTTGAAAACATCTTTAAACATGTTATATAGATATCTCTGAATTCTTATTTTCAAGAAAGTATCTATATCTTTGTCTGGGTTGAATAGCTCTTTATATGGAGTTTTCTGTACAGTTTTTATTAAATTATCCACATCTGAATAACACAGCTTCTTTAAATCTTCGTATTTAAACTCTAGCCCTCCATTTAGAGCATAGTTTATAAGCTCTTCTGGTAAGGTATTATAAAACTTAAGACCTCTGTATATCCATTCAATATTCAATAAATCTACATTCCTGCCAACTAGTTGTTCTACAAATTTTCTGTCCTCTTTAGAAAGTTTTTTTGCTTTCTCACTTACTGTTTGAAAATAAAATTTATCAAGACTCATCTCGATGTAAAAAATCAATCTCTCTGGATCTTCATCTTTATATCTTTTAATTATGTCATAAAAAGGTGTGTCATTTAGCATTTCGATTAATTCATTTATGTTTTTTGCACTTTTTATCTTCTCATAAGAAAAACTGTAGTATTTTTCTCTAATTAAGCTTAAATTCTTAGTTTCTTCTAAGCTTTCTCCTCTAGCTACTGCTCTTATGAAAAGCTTCAAGTCCTCAACTTCGTATCTAAGCATAAGAGATCTATAAAACTCTTTATACTTATCGGAGAAATAATTTAATATCTTGCCAAACTGATAAACCAAGAATCTATCCATAGCGATGTCTACTTCTTCAATCCTTGTAAAATGAGGATCAGTTTTAATGAACTCGCCATAAATAGTGTTATTTTTTAAATATGCAATTGTATCATCTACTGTCTTTGATTCTATTAGATTAATGTAATCTTCATCTGTCAAAAAATGAGAGTGCATTACTCTTAGCTTTGTATTGATCGCTGAAAATCTTCTAGCATTACTCATTTATATCCCTCTATTCCTCGATAGTCAGGATACTTTCCCAAATATCATCTAATAATCTTGTCTTTAATTTTTTGTATTTCTCATTTAGATTTGCAGTACTTCCATATTTGAGATATTCCTGTTGAGCGATTTGTGGAATTAATTTTGATTTTTCTTCAATATAATTCTCGTACAACTTCTGTGCTTCCTTTTCATATGAAGCCATGAGTTCTTTTTCAAGTTGCTGCACTTTTTGAAGTCCTTCAAACTTCTCTTTTTTTAATATTTCCTCATATCTATCCCTTAATTTTTTGGTCTCATCGTCTAGATTAAGGATGTCTTGAACTATTCGATCCATTTTATCACCCCTTGACTAATCTATTATACTCTTTCATTTTACTTACACAATACCCAATTATGCCATAAATACATAAAAAATAAGAAAATTAGATAAATCTATTCATAGACCTTCATCTATATCTTAATATGTCTTTATATCTTCTATTTTCTCTGTTTTCCTTAATTATTACGAAAACTTAATAAATGAAACCGCTATTTTTAGGCCGCTTCTTAGAGATTGTTAAACAATGAATGGTTATTGACATATGCTACAAACAGAGTATACTGAAAGTAAATGGCATATGTCATAAACCATAAGGAGGTAAATAGCATGCCAAGAAGAGATAAAACTGGTCCAATGGGTGCTGGATCAATGACCGGAAGAGGTTTAGAAATTTGTAGCTCCTTAATGAACAGAAAACTATATGACAAGATCGACTCGAAGCTATTGATGAGCAATTAGAGGACCGGGAATCAGAGGTAATCGAAGGATGCTCTGGTTATTTCTTATTAGAACGGAGGTTATGAATTATGGCTAGACCGATGAAATGGAGAAAAGTTTGTAGCTTACCTAAAAGCAATAGATTTGGGCCTCTTGATTCATATCAAGACATAAATAACCATGTAATCATGACTGTTGACGAGTATGAAACCATAAGGCTGATCGATTTAGAGGGTTTTACACAAGAAGAGTGTGCCACACAGATGGGTGTAGCCCGCAGTACTGTTCAAGGCATTTACATTGAAGCCAGAAAAAAGCTAGCTGAATCATTAGTGAACGGAAAGATACTATCAATTGAAGGTGGCGAATACAGACTTTGTGATGGGTTAGGAAATGGTTGCGGCCGCGGCTGCCATAGGCAAAAGCATGGCCGATGCTTTACGAGCGATGAGGACTGGGGTGATTGATCACATATTCAAAAAAGGTAATTTAACATTTTATGTGCACTCGGACTGTTCATATTGTGCCAGATGTAGATGCCATTTAGAAATAAAATGAACGGAGGATTCTTATGAAAATAGCAATTCCAGTAGATGAGAAAACTTTGGAATCAAATGTATGTGCATCCTTTGGACGCACTCCTTATTTTCTTATTTACGATACAGAAACAGAGGAAAGTGTATTTATTGATAATACTGCTGCAGCAAGCACAGGCGGTGCGGGGATTAAATCTGCACAAATAATAGTAGATAGTAAAGCAAATGCTTTGTTGACACCCAGATGTGGTCAAAACGCTGTTGAAGTGATGCAATCTGCTGATATCAAAATATTTAAAACTATATCACTTTCAATAAAGGATAATATTGCTTTTTATATCGATGGAAAACTACCCTTGCTGGATGTAGTTCATGCTGGATTTCATGGACACGGAGGCAATTAATATGAAAATTGCTGTACTAAGTGGCAAGGGCGGCACAGGAAAAACACTAGTATCGGTAAACTTAGCTGCAGTAGCAAAAAAGTCAACATACATAGACTGTGATGTTGAAGAGCCAAATGGGCATCTGTTTCTTAAGCCTGAAGAAATTCTAGAGGAAACCATATCAGTAAAAATTCCAATGGTGAATAATGAACTATGCAGCGGATGTCGAAAATGCGTTGATTTTTGCAAATTCAATGCCCTTGCCTCCATCAAAAATAAACTGATTGTCTTTGAAGATGTATGCCACTCCTGCGGCGGCTGTATCTTAGTATGTCCTCAAAAGGCACTAACAGAGAAAGAAAAAGTAATCGGCAAAATTCAAAAAGGAATTTCCGGTGAGGTGACTGTATGGACAGGAATATTGAACACTGGTGAAGCTACAGGCATCCCAATCATAAAAAAGCTGCTTGCTAATAATGCCTCGGTTGAACAGTTGACTTTTATCGACTGCCCTCCTGGAAGTGCATGCATCGTAATGGAAAGCATTAAAGATGCAGATTATTGCGTATTGGTAGCTGAACCAACATTGTTTGGTGTTCACAACCTCAACATGGTATATGAGTTAGTCAAGTTATTTAATAAGCCTTTTGGTGTTGTCCTTAATAAGTGTTTGGAAGAAGAAAATCCAGCAGAGAGATTTTGCTTAGAAAAAAATATTAAGATTTTAGGTAGAATTCCATTTGACAATGATTTGGGAACCTTAAACTCAAATTCAGAAATCGTCATCAATAAAAATGAGAAATATCGGGAATTGTTTTCTTCACTGCTTGACACAGTTATAGAGGAGGTGCAGCATAAAACAATTGCTAATTCTTAGTGGAAAGGGCGGCACTGGGAAGACCACAATAGCAAGTGCGTTTATTAAGCTCTCCAATGCCAAGGCGTATGCCGATTGTGATATTGATGCCCCTAACCTGCACCTTGTAACTGGATGGAATTCACAAGTAAAAAAAACAGATTATTATGGTCTGCCAAAAGCGGAGATAAATTTAGAACTGTGTAATAACTGCGGCCAGTGCAGACAAAACTGCCGGTTTGATGCGATCAAATCAGATCCAGACTATAAAGTTGATCCTTTTGCGTGTGAAGGCTGTGGAGTCTGCGAGTATGTTTGCCCTGTGGGAGCAATAACTTTGAAACCAGCAGTCGCGGGAGAACTTATGCTTTATTCTGATGAAGAAAAAGTGTTTTCAACAGCACAGCTTAAAATGGGCAGTGGTACTTCTGGAATGCTTGTCAGTGAGGTAAAAAAACAGATGAGATCGTCAGCAGGTAAGGTAGAGCTAGCCATCATCGATGGATCTCCTGGAATAGGCTGTCCTGTTATTGCCTCTTTGAGTGGCGTGGACATGGTTTTAATCGTTGCAGAACCTTCCATATCAGGTATCAGCGATATGGAGCACATTATAAATACCGCGGCGAAATTTGGAACTAAAACAGCAGTATGCATAAACAAATATGACACCAACATTGAAAATACAGAAAAGATTGAAGAGTATTGTAAAAAACAAAGGCTTTCCTATATCGGCAAGATACCATTTGACTCCAATGCCGTTAAAGCCATTAATAATGGTCAAACCATTGTAGACATAGACTGTACATCTGGGTCAGCAGTTAAAGAGGTATATCATAAAACAATTAATCTACTTTTTGAAAAAGATAGTGACTAAAAGTCATATCGAAGAAATTGCTGATAAACATGGTTTAAAGGTTCTTCAAATTGCCTATTGAACCAAAAATTTCAGCTGCATGTGATAAGGGTATGATAGAGCTTTTCGATGGCAATTGACTTGAGTCAGTTGTAAAAATTTAAAAAAAATGGAGGAAAACTAAAATGATAAAAATTGCTGTAGCAAGCGAAAATGGAATGGTAACTGAGCACTTTGGGCATTGCGAAGGATTTATGATTTTTGATATCGAAAATAATCAAATTGTTAGAAGTGAAACCATTGCAAATCCTGGACACAGACCCGGATTTTTGCCTAACTTCTTGAATGACATGGGTGTTAATGTAATTATTTCAGGAGGCATGGGCGCCGGAGCTATTGACATCTTTAATGAAAAAAATATCGAGGTTATTGTCGGAGCAAGAAGTAATGCCAAAGCAGCCGTAGAGGCGTATTTGCAGGGTACTTTAAAATCAACTGGTTCTGTTTGCCATGAACATCAGCATCATGATGAATGTGGCGAATAAAGTGTTTTTTACTGGGATATAAACTACACTCATAGTTTTTAGTATCTGAAAGTATAAAATAAAGACTGCACTAAAGGTTTTATCCTTCATCGCAGTCTTTATTTTCATGTGCCTACTTGAAGAGAGTCAGTAAAAAATTTACTTATTTTCATAAATCTTTAAGTGAATCTCCCATTAAGTAGCCATTTTATAATGTATCTAATCCTTTTCTAAAAGCGAGAATATTTTTTTCGTGTGTTTTAGGAGGTAGATATTTTTTAATCTTCTCTTCCCAATCAATATTTTCTAATCCTAATGCCTTTACCGTAACTCCAAGCATGACGATGTTTGAACTTTTTGCTTCACCTACATCAAGAGCTGCTTTTCTAGCATCAATGCTTATGACATGATCAACTTTATTTTTTAATTCCTCTATCACTCCATCTGGATACTCTTCTAATCCCGCAAGTACTGGAAGTGGAAAGATTTCTTCCTCATTTACTATTAATGTTCCGCTAATTTTCAAATTTTCAATGTATCTCAACGCTTCTATTTTTTCAAAAGCTACTAATACATCAGCTTCTCCTGTGTTTATGATTGGAGAATACACTTTTTGTCCAAACTTAATCTGAGTTGTGACACTTCCTCCTCTTTGGCTCATTCCATGAATTTCGCTCATTTTTACGTCAAAGCCTTCTTCCATCAAGCCTTCTGATAGAATCTTTGAAACCAAGATTATTCCTTGCCCTCCAACTCCAGCTAAAAGTAAACTCTTATTCATTTTTTCCACCTCTCTCTTGATGAACTTTAATGGCTTTATAAGGACATGTTTGAACACATACAGTGCAACCATTGCATTGAACTTTATCTATTATAACTTTGTTGTCTACCATAGATATTGCAGGGCAGCCTATTCTAAAGCAAGTCTTGCATTTAGTGCATTTTTCATCGTCAACTTCTGAGTAGAGATTAGCTCTTTTCTTTTGGACTTCTTTTATCAGTGCACATGGCTGTTTAGTTATGATCACAAATGGTCCTTCAGCCTCAAGAGCTGCTTTTATGGCTTCTTTGTTTTGACTCATAATATATGGATTTATTACTTTTATATTTTCCTCTTTTACCCCACATGCTTTTACGATTGAAACAATATCAATCATAGGAGCTTCTTCTCCTTTTATGTTTCTGCCAGTGCCTGGATTTTCTTGATGCCCTGTCATTGCTGTAATCCTATTGTCAAGTATTACCATTACCAAGTCGGATTTGTTGTATACAGCGTCTACTAAGCCAGTCATACCTGAATGAAAAAATGTTGAATCCCCTAAAACGCCAAATACTTTTTTCCCTCTTTGGGCCATTTTATTTACTCTATCAAAGCCTATTCCAGAAGAAAAACCTGCTCCCATGCAAATAACTGTATCTCCAACATATAGTGGAGCTGATGCACCAAGGCTATAGCAGCCTATATCTGATGTGACATTTATTTTGTTTTTGTATTTACTCATCTCATAAAATATTCCTCTGTGAGGACATCCTGCGCAAAGTGCTGGTGGTCTATTTGGAGGTAGAATGTCTAATTTATATGTAGAGGGTGTGCTTTCTCCTAAAACAATTCTTCTGATTATTTGAGGGGTTATTTCACCGCACAGTGGAAATTCTTCCTTACCTATACAGTCAATCCCCAAAGCTTTTATATAGTTTTCCATGTATGGTTCATTTTCTTCTATAACATAAATTTTTTCTACATGCTTTGCGAACTCTTTAAATTTTTCATCTGGAAGTGGATAACTAAAACCTATCTTTAAATATGATGCTTTATCTCCAAGTGCTTCTTTGGCATTCATGTAGCAAGCACCAGAAGTAACTACTCCTATTTTTGAATCATTTAGTTCAATCCTATTTAAGTCGGTGGTATTTGAAAATTCATGTAGCTTAGGAAGTCTATCCCTTTCCATTTCTATGTGTTTTTCTTTAGCATTTGCAGGAACCATTACATATTTTTTAGGATTTTTTATGTATTCTCTTATACCTACTTCTTCTCTTTCTCCTAGTTCCACTACTCCCTTAGTATGACAGACTCTTGTAGTAACTCTAAACAAAACTGCCGTGTCAAATTGCTCTGATATTTCAAAAGCTCTCTTTAGATAGTCTTTGCATTCTTGACTATCAGATGGCTCAATTAAAGCAACTTTAGCATGTGGTGCATAGAGTCTATTGTCTTGTTCATTTTGAGAACTATGCATACCTGGCTCATCTGCTGTAATCACTACCAAGCCCCCGTTTACTCCCTCATATGCTATCGTAAAAAAAGGATCTGCCGCAACGTTTAAGCCGACATGCTTCATACTAGCCATAGCTCTTGCACCGGCTACACTTGCACCGAAAGCAGCCTCCAATGCTACTTTTTCATTAGTCGACCATTCAGAATAAATTTCATCATATGTGGAAACGTTTTCCAAAATTTCAGTACTAGGTGTTCCCGGATAAGCACAAGCAACCAGAACTCCTGCTTCATAAGCTCCTCTTGCTATCGCTTCATTTCCCGTCATTAGCTTTTTCATACCTACCACCCTTTCATGTAATCTAATAACAATATATCATAATTTTTCTAAAAAATCTCAATTATCCTCCTGCTTATTTAATATTTTATTGATATTTTTGTGTTCGATCTCCTTACTGCTTATAGTCAACTCCCAGTGAAGTACAAATGTAAGAACTACTCTAAGAATTGCTACCGCCGCAAGTATTATAAATTCATCAATATTTCTAATAAGTACAGTTTTAATTATCTCTGCAGCTAATTTGAACTCTAAGCTCAAAGACATGGCTTTCGCAAAAGCAAATCCTACTTCATCATCACCAAAATCAAATCCATTTTTAAAAAAATGAAAAACACTTCTTATCGCTGCTACTACTATTATTGAAACTCCGATAAGTTCAAGAAAAGAGGTTATGTAAGGTACTGCAACTTCCAATATGTGTTCAAATAGCATAAAATGCCCTCCTAAATATTATTTGGGTATACATTTATCATTGTCAATATTATATATTTAAAGGAAGTCAAAGTCAACGAAAAGCCACACTATCTAAAATAGTGTGGCTTGATCATTAATCTTCTTTATAAATAGGGATGATGTATTTATTTATATAGGCGTTTAATCCATCGCCTTTTTTAGCTAATTCTTTCATCTTTTCCACTCTTTGTTTCCCGGCTTTTTCGTAGTTGTAAGTGAAAATATCTCCAGATTCATATTCTACTCTAATGTAATCATCTCCTATTTCGTATGCAACAATGCCAGAGTCATTGTCCTTATCCTTGTACTTCTGCATAAAATCACTTCCTAAATACGGTGTGCGTTTACTCTTTTACGGTCTTTTTAATATCTTCTTTCGTATCTTTCAATACTTCTTTAATTTCTTCTTTCCCTTCTTCAACCTCTGCTTTGCTCTTCTTTGCTTTTTCTTTCACTTCTTCAGCATCTTCTTTGATGTCTTCTTTCTTATCTTCTAACTCTTCCTTTTTTTCTTCTAGTTCTTCTTTAGTTTCCTCAACTTTGCTTGTAACTTTAGCTTTGATCTTATCGTATCCTTCTTTAGTTTTATCTACTGTTTCATTTACTTTCTCTTTGAGCTCTTCTTTGGTTTCAACTGTTTTGTTTTTTATGTCTTCTCTAGTTTCCTTTCCTGATTTTGGTGCAAATAACAGCCCTGCTCCTGCTCCTAATAAACTGCCCACAGCAGTACCTGCAGCAATATGTTTAACTTTCTTTGCTCTCTCTTTTCTAGCAATTTCTCTTTTCTTATTTTCAAAGTAATTTTTAATCATATTCATCACTCCCTTATTTTTTATTGTACCCAAAAATTTTTTTATAACACATTTTTTTGTAGTGGTGAGTATTCTCTAAAATCATTTGAAAAATTTAGGCAGATATTTTTTATGAGCTTCGAGCATTTCATCTAATAAAATTTTGGCTTTTTTATCCGATGCAACTAGTGGATTTATGATCAATGCTAATAGAGCTTTCTCATAAGATCCCTCATAAGCTGCTTCTACTGTAACCCTTTCGAAAGATTTAATCTGTTGAACTAATCCATTAACTGCAACTGGGAGTTCTCCCATTGAAAGAGGCTTTGGACCATCTTTGGTGATCACGCTGCTAACTTCAACTGCACAGTCGTAAGGTAAAGATGTGATAGCACCATTATTTCTAGTGTTCACGGGTTGGATGTCTTTCTTGTCATTGTAGATAGAGTTTATGAGTCTACATGCAGCATCAGAGTAATATGCTCCTCCTCTTTGTTCTAGTTGAGGTGGCTTTATGTCTAAATTTTTATCCTTGTAAATTTCAAAGAGTTCCTTTTCTAATCTACTGACTACCTCAGCTCTTACTTCTCCTTTTTTAAACTCCTCAAGCTCAGTTTGCAGCATCTCATCTCTCATAAAATAATACCTGTGATATGGGCATGGTATGACTCCTAATGCTCTAATAAAATCAGGTTCCCAGTTTATATCGTTGATATTTTTTACCTCAGATGCACTTTTCCCACTAGCTAAATAGTCTATTATTCTTTTTGTTATATTTTCACCATCTAAATAGACATTTAATCCAAACACCATATGATTTAATCCTGCAAAATCAACTCTCACTCTATCATGAGCAACTCCTAAAAGTTTAGCTACACCCATCTCAATGCCAATAGGAACATTGCAAAGTCCTATTACTTTATCAGTATAACCATATTTTAAAAGAGCCTCTTCAATCATTCCTGAAGGATTGGTGAAGTTTATCATCCAAGCGTCAGGACAAAGTTCAGAGATGTCTTTATTTATATCTAAGATAACTGGAATAGTCCTTAGAGCTTTGAACATTCCGCCTGCCCCATTTGTTTCTTGGCCTATAAATCCATGCTTTAAGGGGATTCTCTCATCTTTAATTCTTGCATCTAAAAGCCCTACTCTTATTTGAGTTGTCACAAAATCTGCTCCAGGTAGAGCCTCTCTTCTATCTAATGTTGTAAAAATTTGAATTGGGACATCTGCTTTTTTTACCATTCTTCTAGCTAAATCAGCGATAATTTCAAGCTTTTCCTTGCCTTCTTCTATATCCACAAGCCATAATTCACTCACAGGTAGTTCATCATATCTCTTGATAAATCCTTCCACAAGTTCAGGTGTGTAACTTGATCCTCCCCCTATTGTAACGATTTTTAATCCCATATTAATCAGCTCCTTCATTATAAATATTCTCCATTTGACTCTATGACTTTCTTATACCAATAGAAACTCTTCTTCTTTCTTCTCTGTAGCGTTCCATTGCCATCGTTGTCTAAGTCTACATATATAAAGCCATATCTCTTTTTTATCTCTCCTGTTGATACACTTATGAGATCAATCGGCCCCCATGTCGTATACCCCATAAGTTCTACACCATCTGCAATAGCTTCCTTTACTTGCATCAAATGGTCTCTCAAATAGTTGATTCTGTAGTCATCATTTATTGAGCCGTCCTCTTCAACTTTGTCTACTGCACCAAGTCCATTCTCTACTATAAATAGCGGTTTTTGATATCTGTCGTAGAACATATTTAAGACTATCCTCAGTCCCACTGGATCTATTGGCCATCCCCAATCAGACGTTTTCAAATAAGGATTTTTTAGAATTTGTATGGTGTTTTCGCTATCTGACTCTTTGTCATGAGCATGTTTAGATATGGTTTCACTCATGTAGTAGCTAAAGCTTATAAAATCTACTGTATTTTCTCTCAATATTTTTTCATCATCAGGCTCCATTTTTATCTCAATATCTTTTTCTCTAAAAATTCTCTTAGAATAAGATGGATAATAGCCTCTAGCTTGCACATCTCCATAGAAGAGTCCTACTCTATTTCTCTGCATAGCTAAAAACACATCTTCTGGGTGGCAAGTATAAGGATATGTTACAGTACCCAATATCATGCATCCTATTTTGGCATCTTGTATCATCTCATGACAATCTTTAACTGCCAATGCACTTGCTACCAATTGATGATGGATAGCTTGATATACAACTTGGTCCTTGTTTTCGCCTTCTTCAATGATCAAACCTCCTCCTAGGAATGGCGTATGATTCATCATATTGATTTCATTAAAAGTCAGCCACAATTTTACTTTGTCCTTATATCTTTCAAAAACAGTTTTTGCGTAATTATCAAAAAAATCTACTAATCTCCTATCTCTCCAACCGCCGTATTTTTTAACAAGGCCTAGTGGCATCTCATAATGCGATAGAGTTACAAGTGGTTGTATGCCATATTTATGCATTTCATCAAATAATCTGTCATAAAACTCCAATCCCTTTTCATTTGGCTCATCTTCATCACCCTCAGGAAATATCCTGCTCCATGCGATGGATGTCCTAAGCACTTTAAACCCCATTTCAGCGAACAATTTCATATCTTCTGGATATCTGTTGTAGAAGTCAATAGCTCTGTGAGATGGATAATAATCGTATTTTTCTTCGAACAAAACCTTTGGGTTTTGCATTTTTTCCATTCTGTCTAAACCACATGGTAAAATATCTGCAATCGAAAGCCCTTTGCCATCTTTTACATGTTCGCCTTCAACTTGATTTGCTGCAACTGCGCCTCCCCATAAAAATCCATCAGGAAATTTTAAATCTACTTTACTCATAAAATCACTCCCAAATATTATTTATACTTTATCTTGTAACTTAGAATGATAGCTGCAAAGCAAAAGGTTATTGCATTTGCAAAAATCAATGGGTAATCCTTTATATTTATGCCATGTACCACCCACAAAAACACCCCTATTACAAACATTGAATACATCAACAGTGATATGCCAGATGTGTCTTTTGTCTTAATAACTTTTACAGCTTGAGGGACAAAGGACAAAGTCGTTAAAATAGCTGCAATTACTCCTATACTCATTTGTTTCCTCCTTTGCATATGCGACTACCGCCCAAGAGGGCGGTATGCAAATAATGATTAATCCTCTATTGAATTTTCCAATTTAGCATTTTCAAGCTCTTGTTTATACATTATTTCATCTTGTTTTTTAAAGAAAGGATAATACACAACAACCGATAATGCTAAAATGACAATTTGTAACAATGCAGTTCTCCAACCGCCTAATAAAAACCCAGACACTATTGGAGGAGTAGTCCATGGAACCAAAACTCCTGAAAATGGTGGCACAAGTCCTGTTGCAATCGCAAAATACGATATTAACGCTGTGATTACTGGAACCGTTACAAACGGTATGAACATCAAGGGGTTCATGACAATAGGTGTACCGAATGTTATTGGTTCGTTAATGTTGAAAATGGCTGGCACTATGGCAATTTTACCCAACTGTTTATATTGTGCGGATTTAGCTCTAAAAACCATTGCAAGAACTAGCCCAATAGTAATTCCAGAACCAGTAAGTATCAGAAGATTATCTAGAAATTGCTGAGTTACTATCTTAGCTCCGTTGTCTATAGTAAGAGCCAAGCCTTTATCTATGATAGCTTGATTAGCTGCTGAGTTTGACGCTAATATGCCCATCATTACACCGCTTACCAAAGAAGATCCATGAACTCCAAACCACCATAAAAAAGGCCCTATAGCAGAAATTAAGATAACGGCAGGTAATGAATCTGTCAAACCTTGAAGTGGTTTTTGCAATACGTCGTAAATCCATTCTAAGAATGTTTTATTAAGACCATATTCAAATCCTATGTGAACGATCATCGCTAACACCATTATTACTGCGCCAGGTATCAAAGACGAGAAAGCATTGCTTACTCCATCCGGAACTCCATCTGGCATTTTAATTCTTATGTCTCTATTCAAAAACCATGAGTATATATATCCTACAGCTAAACCAACTATAATTGCATTTACCATGCCTTGCCCGCCTGTCCATGTCATGTCTATGACATTTCCAACAACGACGCCACTAGCTGCATCGGTTACAGAATTAGGAGATGTGACTAAGAATACTACAAGTCCTAAAATACCTGCTGGCAAGGGATCATGACCTTCATTCTTTACATATGTGTACGCTATACCAATTGCAGCAACCATACCCATTATGCCGAAGCTAGCCGAGTATATTCTAAGCAATGGGTTGATCCAGCCTTCTCCAAATATTCCAGCCATAAAATCATTGAATGCAGGAATTGGCAATTGTGCTAAAAGCAAGAAAATAGATCCTACAAGTGTTAATGGCAATATGAATAAAATCCCGTCTTTTATAGCTTGAATTGCTTTTAAATTTACAAATTTCATTACACCATTTACTATTTTTTCAGAGTTGATTTTGCGTGCCATTTTTACCCTCCTATTATTTATTTTTTTCTGCCATTTTCAACGCCGTGTTCAATACTTTTTCTCCATTCATCATTCCATAATCAATGCTGTTTATTACATCTACCGCTATACCTTTTGGTTCATATTTCTGTTTGAATTTACTTAGCATATAGCCTACTTGGGGTCCCAACAATAATACATCTGTTTTGTCAGCGTATTCTTCAAATTTATTTTCTGCTACCGCTCTTATCTCTGCGTCTATCCCTTTTTTCTCTGCTGCTTCTTTCATCTTTTTTACAAGCATACTTGTGGACATGCCTACTGCGCAAATTAAAGTAACTCTTACCATTTTAATTCCCCCACTCAATTAATGTTTTATTATAGCATATAGTTCAACAATTTCTGTCGCAAAATCCCTTACAGTCATTGCATTCATCAAATGATCTTGTGCATGAACCATAAGCAAAGTAACTTCATTCTTATCTCCTGCAGCTTCGCTCTGAATAAGCTCTGTTTGAACATCGTGCGCTAAGTTTAGGTCTTCTTTCCCAAGGGCTATTGTCTCATTTGCTTTATTAAGGTCTCCCTCCTTTGCATACCGAATTGCTTCTATGAATTTGCTCCTTGCGTTTCCTGCATTTACAATAATATTCATTATCATCGTCTCGTAATCCATTCGCATTTTCCTTCCTTCTATAATCTTTGATATATATTAATGCAATAATCGTGCCAAAACACATAGACTTCCATTTTATGTGGTTTCTAGTAATGTGTTTTACATATCTGTTTTAAAGATGTATAATATATAAAAAGATTTTTGGAGTGATATCTGTGAAACGTATTGACTTGATATTTAAAGAAATCAGCTGTCTTCCCTTTGATGTAGGTGTCAGCGCATCTGAATTGGCTGACAAACTGTCTCTAGCTAGGGCTAATGTTAGCTATGACCTAAACAGGCTATTTGAACAGGGTTTAGTTGATAAGAAAGGCACAAGACCTGTATTGTATTACAAAAAAATAACTGAAAATTCCAACAAAAATAAAACACATAAAACACTAAATCAAAACACTTTTACTTTAGATGAGTTTTCAAAGAAAAATCCAAGCCTTCAAGCCGAGATCGAAAAGGCTAAAGCTGCAGTTTTATATCCTCCGAACGGAATGCATATGCTAATATTAGGCGAAACAGTTGTCGGTAAATCTATGTTTGCGAATCTGATCTATAAATTTGCAGTCGATTCTAAAATATTAAATTCAGATTCTCCTTTTATTGTCTTCAATTGTGCAGACTATTCTAATAATCCGCAGCTGTTATTAAGTCAATTGTTCGGAGTGAAAAAAGGCGCTTATACAGGTGCCAATGAAGACAAAATTGGCTTAGTTGAACAGTCTGACGGGGGAATTCTTTTCCTCGATGAAGTGCACAGGCTTCCACCAGAGGGGCAAGAGATGTTCTTCACATTTATGGACAGAGGTGAATTTAGAAGACTTGGAGAAACAGATACAATAAGAAAATCAAACACATTGATTTTAGCTGCAACCACTGAAAATCCAGATTCATCACTGCTAAAAACTTTCACTAGAAGAATACCCATGCTCATAAATTTGCCCAATCTAAAAGACAGGTCGTTGGAGGAAAGGCTGAGCATGATCAGCATGTTTTTCACAGAAGAATCCTTTAGGCTAAAAATGCCAATATCAGTTTCTATCAATTCTTTAAGGGCTCTCTCAAGCTACAATTGTCCATATAATGTTGGCCAGCTTAAATCGGATATACAGCTTATATGCGCTAAATCGTACGCTGACTATATTTCTGGCAAAAAAGATGCCATTTACATTAGCAGCATTGATCTTCCAAAGCATGTTCAAGAAGGGCTCTACCAAAAAACATATCATAGGCAGTTTTGGAACAAGCTTCTTGGAATCAATAGTAGATATGCTGTTTTTGACTACAAAGCCGATTCAAACAACATATTTTTAGATCAAGATAACACTTTTAACATATATGAGATGATAGATGTTAAATTCAATGAATTGAAACAACAGGGAATGAGTTCTGAAAAACTGGAAGAAGAAATGGATTTAGATATTGAGAGGTATTTTGCAAAATACTTGACTAAAGTAAATCAATCGATAGTAAATTTAGAAAATCTAGAAAATGTAGTGGGTGAAACGATCATAAATGTGGTTGAAGAGATAGCTTTGTTCTGTGAAAAAGATTTAAACAGAAGTTTTTCTCCTCAAGTTTTTCATGGATTGGCAGTCCATATCTCAAATACGATAGAAAGACTGAAAAATGGAGGCAAAATCTTAAATCCGCATCTTGCAAAAATCAGAGCGAACTATCCAAAAGAATTTCAAACAGCCGTAAAATCTCTTGAGATCGTCGAAAGGGTGTTTGATGTTGATATACCTATAGATGAAGCTGGCTTTATTGCAATGTTCTTTGTATATGAGGATAAACCTATTGACAGGGATTTTAATAAGGTTGAAGTATTAGTTGTCGCTCATGGCGAATCAACTGCGAGTTCCATGGCAGATACTGCAAACAGGCTATTGGGAATTGAATATGCTCATGGAATAAATGCAAGACTTGATGAAAGTCCTCAAGATGTTCTAAAAAAACTATATGAATACATCAAAGTCAATATAATTTCAAACAATTTATTGCTCCTAGTCGATATGGGCTCACTTATGAATTTTGGAAAAGATTTAGAAAACATGCTTGGCTCGGATTACAACATAAAGACGATACCATTAGTCAGCACTCTTCATGTATTGGAAGCGACTCGAAAAGCAAGTCTAGGCTATCCTTTGGCCGATGTATACAATGACACATTGAAAGTAAACAGTTTTATGGATCATGTATTGCCAAAAGACTCAGCTGACAATCCTTTGGATAAGGATCCCATATCGCTTATACTGACCATTTGTACCACAGGAAAAGGTAGTGCTATGGCGCTTAAAAAAATGCTAAATGAAAAACTAAACTACAATCCAAATCACGTGAACATCGTGTCACTTAATTTAGTAGATAGCGAAAACATCTACGATAAAATTGAGTCTTTAAGCCACAGCAATAATATACTATGTATCGTGTCTTCATTTATGCTAAATACAGATATTCCACAAATTTCATTGAGCGATGTATTTAACGGTAAATTGGATAAAATTCAAGACTTAATCGACCTAGAGTCATTTTATAGAAAAATCGATGAAACACTCTCAAGCCATTTAGTGAATTTAGACGGAAAAAAAGCAGCAACTAAAATAAAAGCATTCATAAAGAGTGTAGAAGAGGACTTAAGACTTAAAAATTCAACTGACATATTAATCGGGATAATACTTCACATTGGATATAGTCTTGACAATCAAAAGGCCAACATATACCCTGAGCCTTTCTTAGATAAGGATAGTTATATAAATAGAAATCCAATACTTTATAGCACTATTAAAAAGCATGCAAAAAAGCTTTACTCTAGTTTTGATTTGAAGGTAAATGATGATGAGCTATGCTATCTCATGATGTTTTTTGACCCAGAAAGAAGAGCAAATTAAGTTAACACTTAATTTGCTCTATCTTATACATACTTGATTATGTCTAGAGGTTTGTATAACCTAATCTCTGCATCTAACTCATCATGGGAATTTTCAGTCCACAAAGCTAAAGCAAAATCTACATTTGCACCTTTTGCACACTTGTAATCGTACTCTGTATCTCCAATGTAAATGAGGTCTTTATTGTTGAGTTCATTCAATTCCATATATTTTAGCAATGGTTCAGGGTAAGGTTTGTGTAAAATAGTATCATCAGCACATACAATTGTTGAAAAATATTTCTTTAGGTCAAATCGGTCAAAATCATGATCGAATTCTTCTCTTAATTTAGATGTGACTATGCCCAGTTTATAGCCTTTTGAGTTCAATAATTCCAACACTTCTATTACCCCGTCAAAAACCTTTATAGTATCTTTGTATTTATCCATGTTTTTTAACCACAACTCAAGCCCATATTCAACATCTTTGACTTCAAACAATTTCAGTGTTTCTGCTCCGGGAATGCCCAATACATATCTTAATTCATCTATCGTATAATCCTTCCCTTTTATTTCTTTTAAAGTATCTACTAATGCAGCTAATATTGAATATTCGCTATCTATAAGAGTTCCATCTACATCAAATACAATATGCTCATACTTCATCTTATCTCTCCTTTCGTCAACCTTTATGTTATTATATTTAATAATTGATTGCAAGCATAAAAAATGCACTACTGTCTAGTGCATTTTTTATCTATTTCTTTTAAATTTAACACTGCTTCTAAAACAGCTTCGTTTAAAGTAGGGTGGATTATTAGCCCTCTCTTAATGTC
>DAONLG010000006.1:0-29418 GCA_035406565.1 Soehngenia sp. | reverse complement strand
TTTGACTTTAATATATTAAATGAAAAAAGCATTGCGGCGCATTGCGTACATGTAAATCCTCTTGAAATAGAGATATTAAAGCAAACCAATACAAATGTAGTCCATAATCCTCAAAGTAATATGAACAATGCAGTAGGGTGCCCTAATGTGTTATACATGATAAATAAGGGCATAAATGTTGGGTTAGGGACTGATGCCTACACTAATGATATGTTTGATTCAATGAAATGCGCAAATATACTGCATAAATTTAACACTTACGACAACACGGTGGGCTTTAATGAAACCAAGAAAATGCAATTTGAAAACAATCCTAAGTTATTAAAAAACTACTTTAAACATGAACTTGGGATTATAAAAGAAGGAGCATATGCTGATGTAGTTACACTTTCCTATGACCCGACAACACCATTAGATGAGAGCAATTGGTTTGGACATCTAATATTTGGATTAAGCGGGAAAGATGTTAACGACACTATGGTAAATGGAAAATTTGTGATGAGAGATCGTGAAATTTTAACTGTAGACGAGAGAAGAATTAATGCAAATTCAAGGCAGAGAGCAAAAGAAATTTGGAAATTGATTTAACACATCCTTAGGAGGTTAAAAAATGAAAAACAATACAAATAAAAATACATCTTTATTTAGTTTAGATGGAAACCCCAGTTTGAAAGTAGCACTTCCAATGTCATTACAACATTTATTAGCAATGGTAGTAGGAAACGTATTGCCCGCATTAGTACTATCAGGTGCAATCGGATTAGACGCTAATCAAAGGATTCAATTAGTACAAGCCAGTATGTTTATTGCTGCAATTGGAACATTTCTTCAATCATTTCCCATACTCAGGATTGGTTCAGGACTTCCTGTGATCATAGGAGTTAGCTTTGCATATATTCCGACCATATTAGCAATAGGTGGAGAATATGGAATAGGAGCTATCTTTGGAGCTCAAATATTTGGTGGACTGACAGCATTTGTAGTGGGCATTTTTATTAAGAAAATCAGAAAATACTTTCCTCCAATGGTTGCTGGAACAGTAGTTTTTACAATAGGTTTATCTCTTTATAGAGTTGCAGTAAACTATATGGCTGGAGGATTTCAGGCAACTGACCCTAGATATGGAGGATTAGTTTATTGGGGAATTGCAGTGCTCACTTTAATTGTGGTATTGTTATGCAATATGTTTGGAAAAGGATATGTTAAACTAGCAGCTATTTTAATCGGAATCATAGTAGGGTATATTGCTAGTTTAATAGCTAACATAGTTTCATTCGAGAGTATTCAAACAGCTTCTTGGTTTAATTTACCTAAAATCATGCCATATAAATTTGAATTTCCACCTGCAGCTATTGCAACGATGATGGTCATGTTTGCAGTAAATGCTGTACAAGCAGTGGGTGATTTTTCTGGTACTACAGTAGGCGGCATGGATAGAGAACCTACTGATGAAGAACTATCAAATGGAATAAAAGCAAATGGAGTTTTAAGTATAATAGGGTCTTTTATTGGAGCGCTGCCAACAGCCACATATAGTCAAAACGTAGGTATAGTTGCAATGACTAAAGTAGTTAGCTTGAAAGTTTTTAGATTGACTTCACTTTTTATATTAGCAGCTGGTTTTGTGCCAAAGTTTGGAGCTTTCATGACATCTATACCACAATGTGTTATCGGAGGAGCGACAATATCTGTTTTTGCGCAAATCACAATGACTGGTATGAAATTGATAGTTCAAGACGAAATGTCAGTTAGAAACACAACCATAGTAGGGCTTGGAATTGCACTAGGGATGGGCATAACACAAATACCTCCTGAAGGACTTCAATATTTGCCAGAGTGGTTTAAAATGGTATTTGCAAGTTCACCAGTTGTTTTAGCCACAGTAGTTGTATTTATATTGAATTTGATTTTGCCAAATAAGACATTGGTGGAGGAAGAAGCTGAAAGAAAGGCGATTGAAAACAAGCAATAGAATTAAGTATAGCAATTTTTACCTTTAGAGCTTAGGAGGCAAAGCATGAAAACATTGATTAAAAATGGATTTATAGTAAACCCTGATGTATCTTTTTATGGCTCGATTTTAATAGAAGATGGAACTATAACTAAGATTGGAAAAATTGAAAATGCAGATGATAGCTATGTGATTGATGCAAAAGGAGAACTGGTAATTCCTGCAGGAGTAGATGTACACACGCATATGGACTTGGATTTAGGAAAGTTTAAAGCGGTTGATGACTTTCAATCTGGATCAATTGCCGCATTATATGGAGGTACTGCTGCAATAGTCGATCATATTGCTTTTGGTCCAAAGGATTGCGAATTGAGGTACATGATAGATCGATATCATAAATTAGCAGAGGGTAAATCTATTTGCGATTATTCATTTCATGGGGTAATTCAGCGTGTAAATGACAATACATTTGACGAGATGAAAGAACTAGTCAAAGAAGGGATAACCAGTTTTAAAATATATCTCACTTATGAGAATAGATTGTCTGACGAAGAGATATTAAGAGTTATGAACATAGCTAAAAGATTGGGAGTAACCATAGCTGTTCATGCTGAAAATCATGGAATGATAACCTATTTAAGGCAGTATTTTGGAGAGAATGGATGCAAAGAACCAATATATCATGCGCTTTCAAGGCCTAATAAATCAGAAAGCGAAGCCATAAATAGAATGATAGCTCTTTCTGAAATAGCTTTGTACCCGAATTTGTACTTCGTTCATGTATCTACTAAAGAAGGATTAAATGAGATAATAAATGCTAGAAAAAATGGAGCAAAGAATATATATTGTGAAACCTGCACCCAATATCTGACTTTGGATGAAGAAAACTATAAAAAGGATAGCGATGAAGGTTTAAAATACATAATGGCTCCGCCGCTAAGATCAAAGGAGGATATTGAAGCTCTTTGGAGAGGAATTGAAAACAAAGATGTTGATGTCATAGCAACTGATCATTGCCCATTTATGTTTGAAGAAAAGCTGATTGGTAAAGAAGATTTTAGGCTAGCACCTGGTGGCGTTGGAGGAGTTGAAGAAAGGATAGAACTGATTTTGACTGAAGGAATGAAGAGAGGAGTTTCTCTGAATAATTTAATAGAAAAATTATGTTTGAATCCAGCTAAGATATTTGGAATTGATAAAAAAGGCAGTATAAATATTGGAAATGATGCAGACATTGCAATACTGAAAAAACAAAGATATACTATTTCTAAATCAAATCGACATTCTAAATCGGACTACACCGTATATGAAGGCTTTGAATCAGATTTTAAAGTTGACAAGGTGCTATTGAGAGGAAATATCGTAATAGATGATGGTGAAATATGTAATGAATTGAAAATGGGGAAATTCATAAAAAGAAGTAAAAAGATAAGTGATAATTCCTATTTAATTCATGAAGAAATGTAGAAATGAGGTAAAAAATGTATACTCTAAACATTAATGATAATATTTACAGTGTCAGCGAAGATATGCTGCTTATAGATTATTTAAGAGATGTGCTTAAAATCACCTCTGTAAAGGATGGCTGCAAAGAGGGAGCTTGTGGCACATGCACAGTAATAATAGATGGAAAAGCTCAAAGAGCATGTACACAAAAGTTGTCTAGATTAGAGAATAAAAAAATACAAACAATTGAAGGCTTTACACAAAGAGAAAGAGATGCTTTTGTGTATGCTTTTGGCAAAGTAGGAGCAGTACAATGTGGATTTTGTATACCTGGAATGGTTATAGCTGGAAAATGTTTAATAGATAAAAACCCGGATCCAACTAAAGAAGACGTTAAGATGGCAATAAAGACTAATATATGCAGATGCACTGGATACAAGAAAATAGAAGAAGGAATATTATTAGCAGCAAAGATATTAAGAGAAAATCTAGAAATATCAGAATTTGATAACACAATCAAATTAGGCGAAATAGTAAAAAGAGTAGATGTAGAAGACAAAGTACTTGGCACTGGGAAGTATGCAGATGATTATTATGTAGAAGGCATGCTGTATGGAAAAAATGTATTTACTAAATATGCTAGGGCTAAAATACTTTCAATTGATACTTCGAAAGCAGAACAATTAGAAGGCGTGGTCGCTGTCTATACGGCAAAAGATATTCCGGGCAATAGGTATATTGGGCATTTAGCAAAGGATTGGCCGGGCATGATCGACATAAATGAACAGACAAAGTGTATAGGCGACACTTTGGCAATGGTTGTGGCAGAGACTAAAGAAATAGCACAGAAAGCGTGTGAACTAGTAGAAGTTCAATACGAAATCTTAAAACCAATAACAAGCCCTGAAGAAGCTAAACAAGAAGGTGCTCATCAAATACATGGTGAGGGATTTATGCATTTTGGTAAGTTTAGAGTTCCTGAAAACAACTTATTTGATCATGAAGAAGTTAAAAGAGGAGATGTAGAGGGTCAATTTAAGAAAGCTAAGTATTTTGCAGAAGGAACATTTGAGCTTCCTCCCACAGAACATGCTTTTATGGAAGTTGAATCCGCACTTGCAATGCCTTATGAAGATGGCGTTTATGTAATTACAGGTGGGCAAGGGATATACGATGAATACAATGAAATAAGCGAGTATTTAGGGATTCCAAGAGAAAAAGTAAGAATTCATTCTGCTTATGTAGGTGGAGGATTTGGCGGGAAAGAAGACATGAGCGTGCAGCATCAAGCTGCATTGTGTGCATATTTGACAAAGAGACCCGTCAAAGTTTCATTCACAAGGCAAGAAAGCATAAACTATCACCCAAAAAGGCATGCTATGAAGATATATGCAAAAATTGCCTGCGATGAAAATGGAAAATTTCTAGCTTTAAAAGCAAGGCTTACTTCAGATACTGGTGCATATGCTTCACTAGGAGGACCAGTATTGCAGAGAGCGTGTACTCACATGGGGGGACCCTATAATTATCAAAATGTCGATATAGAAGGGAATGCTTATTATACAAATAACCCACCTGCTGGAGCATTTAGGGGATTTGGAGTAACTCAATCAGTGGCGGTCATAGAGTGCTTAATTAATGAATTAGCTCAAAAAACAGGATTGTCTGGTTGGGAGATAAGGCATAGAAATGCTATAAGACCGGGAGAAGTACTACCTAATGGACAGATTGCAGATGAGGGTACTGCCATGGCTGAAACATTGGAAGCTTTAAAAGAAGAGTACTATAGATATGAGAATGATCCAAATTATTATGTAGGCATTTCTTGTGCTATGAAAAATTCAGGAATAGGTGTGGGATTAAAGGATACTGGTAGGTGTAATTTAAAAATAAAAGATGAAAAAGTGTATATTAGGTCATCTGCTGCTGATATGGGTCAAGGAATACAAACTGTTTTAATGGAGATAGTTGCATATACCACAGGATTAACAACAGACAAATTGATCGTGGAGCATCCAGACACAGAATACACACCTGATTCAGGAACTACTACTGCATCAAGACAGACTGTATTTGCTGGCGAAGCAGCAAGGATTGCGAGTGCACAACTAAAAGAAGACCTAGACAAAGGATTTACGCTTAGTGATTTAAATGAAAAGGAGTACAAAGGGGAGTTTGACTACAAAACTGATCCTATGGGTTCAGACAAAGAGAACCCAGTCAGCCACATAGCTTATGGATATGCTACGCAGATTTGTGTATTAGACAAGGATGGGAAAGTGGTAAAAGTATTTGCAGCACATGATGTTGGGAAAGTCATAAATAAAACTGGTGCAGAAGGGCAGGTTGAAGGCGGCATTGCCATGGGATTGGGATATGGATTGACTGAAGATTTTCCATTAAAAGATGGAGTGCCACAAGCAAAGTTAGGCACACTAGGGCTCTTTAAAGCTCATCAAATGCCAGAAATTGAAGTTAAATTGATAGAAAAAAACCCAGCAGAAAAGCCTGCTTATGGAGCAAAAGGAATAGGAGAGATTGTTGCGACACTTATGGCTCCAGCTTTACAAAATGCTTACTATAAAAAAGATGGGATATTTAGATATAAATATCCATTAGAAAACACATTTTACAGCAAGAAATGATGAACAAAACAGCTGATTGATTAATCAATCAGCTGTTTTGTTTTTAATGCTCATATAAGGGTATATATTTTTATATAATATGGGAGAGATAAAATGAACTATTACTACGAGCCAATAAACAAAGATGAAAAAATACCAATAAAAATATTTACTCAAGTACTTGAGCAATTTCCATTTCATTGGCATGATGAAGCGGAAATTATTTTTGTTTTAAAAAGCAAATGCTCTATATATGTAGACAATGATGCAACAGAGCTAATGCAAGGGGATATTTTTATGGTCAATAGTAGAGAAATTCATCAGCTCAAATCTATTGATCAAGCAAAATGTGAGCTTTTAGTATTTCAATTTGATCTCAATTACTTTGAAGATAAACATAAGGGAATTAATAGCTTAATATTTAAAATAGATAAAAGTATCGACAATTCAAATATAACTGATAGGATAAAGAGCATATTGGCAATGATTATGGATCAAACCCTTAGACATCGCGAATATTATGAATTGAGAATAGAGCTGTTATTTACAGAGTTGATTCTGATATTGATTGATAACTTTGCTATTAGAAAAGATTTAAATTCTATAGATATAAATAAAGATACTCAAAAGATTTTTGAGGTAATAGAGTATATAAAGGACAATATAGATAATCAGAATTTGACGATAAAAATGATTGCAGATAAATTTTATTACAATAGTAAATATTTATCTAAGTATTTTAAAAAGAGCACAGGTGTTACATTAAAGAAATTCATTGAGGACTTGAGGGTATCTAGGTCGATAAATGACTTAAAGTACACAAATTTGACGATATCTGACCTAGCAAGCAAAAATGGCTTTCCCGATTCAAAGAGCTACTATCGAGCGTTTAAGAATACAATGGGAGTTACACCGAACGAGTTTAGAAATGGGAATAAAGTAGATGCCTCTTACTTTGATTTTAAGAATTATTTCTCCATAAATACAGAAGAATTGTTGTCTGAACTGTTTTTATATCTAGATGATTCAAACCCGACAATCTCTAAAACAAGTAAAAATACTAAAGAAGTTGAGGTTATCTTAGAATTAAATCAGGCAAACAATGAATTTCAGACATTTCAAAAGCCGTGGGAAAACCTTATTACATTTGGGTATTCCGTAGAAGGATTGAGAAAGGACATGCTTGATGTTGTAGCGAAAGCACAAGAGGACATAGGCTTTAAATATGTTAGATTTCATGGTGTATTTTCAGATTTTTTATCTATCTACAATGAAGACACTTTTGGTGAAACATTCTATAATTTTCAAGATCTAGACATATTGTTTGATTATCTAATGGAATATAATATTAGACCATTCATAGAATTGACATTTATTCCTAGCAAGTTGGCGCAAAATGGCAAGACGATTTTCAAATGGAAAGATTCCATATCAAAACCTAGAGACATAAACAAATGGAATGATTTGATTGACAATTTTGTTAGGCACATCATAGATAGATATGGGATTGATGAAGTCAGAAACTGGTACTTTGAAGTGTGGAATGAGCCTGAAATAGACGGTGTTTTCTGGGATGGTAGCAAAGATGATTTTTTTAAATTTTTTGTTAGCACTTATCAAACTATCAAGAACATTTCAGAAGATCTTATGGTAGGCGGAGTAGGGAACATGGCCTTCTTGTTATTTCTAGATTGGTTAGATGATTTTAATGAATACTTGAATGATAAAGGAATAAAATTAGACTTCTACTCTTTTCATGTGTACTCCGTGGAATTAGTCGAAAACATAAAAGAAATTTCAAGATTAAAAGATGAAATAGATATAAATGACTCTGAAGCTGTAAAATACAAAGCAAAATTAGGGAATGAAGGTAAAATAAGCGATTATATTGATTTATCAATAGATAGATCAAGGAAACTTAATAATTTTTCTAAAGAAGAATATTGGATCACCGAGTTCAATAGTTCTACAATATCTAAAGATTTAATTCATGATACAGTATATATGTCAAGTTTTCTTGTAAAAAATTACTTGGAGAACTTTGAAAAAGTTAAAGGAATTGGATATTGGACATTGACGGATTTAAATAATGAATTTGAGATAAAGAAAGCTTTGTTTTATGGGGGATTTGGGCTTTTTACCTACAATGGGATACCTAAGGCATCTTATAATGCATACAAACTCTTGCATGAACTCAAAGGACATGTTGTTGAAAAAAATAGCAATTATATAGTGCTTAAAGATCGAGATGACATTTATTTAATGTTTCATAATTATATTCACTATGATTCTCAATATGAAAACTTGGATTTTTCAAAAATAAATCCATTAGATAGGTATACGGTTTTTGAGGAACATAATACCAAATTTTATATTAACTTAAAAGGGATCACCGGAAACTACAAAATAGAACAATATATTGTTAATAAAGAAAGTGGCTCTAGCTTTGATGCGTGGGTAGAAATGGGTCATCCCGAATACCCTTCTCTAGATCAAATAGAGTATTTAAAAGCGCGTTCTGTTCCTAAAATAGTTTGTGAGGAAAGGAACATAATCGACAAATTTGAAGAAACATTTACACTTCTTCCTCATGAAATAAGACTAGTTAAATTGATAAAGCTATATAAATGATATGACGCTCTCGATATCATTTATATAGCTTTTAATTTAGTCACAAAATGGTATTTCAAAGGATACATTTTGGAATACATATTTTTTTGAAACTGGATATAATATATTAAAATAAATATGGAGAGGAAGTTAAATATGTCAAAGAAAAATTATTTAACTAGCAAAGCTGAACGTCTATCGTATGGATCTTGGTTTGTAGGACAGAATATAATATACTTCATGGTAGTTTCGTATTTGGCAATATTTTTGACTGATGAAGTTGGCTTATTGGAAGGCTCTGTAGCTGCATTATTTTTGGTTGCTAGAATTTGGGATGCGGTGAACGATCCAATAATCGGGAGTCTTTTAGACAAAATTAACTTAAAAAAAGGTAAATATAAGCCTTGGATTGATGCAGTAACTATCTTTATGCCAATTATTACTATTTTACTATTTTGGAATTTTCATGGATCTTCAACATTTAACCTTATATATGCAACTCTATCCTATTTAATTTACGATATATTGTATACAATAAGTGATGTTCCAATATTTGCTTTAGCTACAGTCATGACCGACAATCCTGAAGAACGTGTTAGCATAATTTCTGTAGGAAGAGTCGCAGCTGGTATTGCATCGTTAATAATTGGAATAATAGCTCCTCAATTAATAGCAAAATTAGGATATCAATCTACAATAATATACTTGATGATCATTGCTTTCATTTTGATGTTCCCATTGAGATTTTTAGTTAAAGAAAGAGTAAAATATAAAATAGAAGAAAACATTAGTTTAAAGGACATGTTTAGAGCTGTATATACTAATAAATACCTGTTGATATTTTACGTGGCCTATATTGCTATAAATGCAACGTTTACTACTATGACTATTGCTCCATATTTTGCGAAATGGAATATGGGAGATATAGGATTTAATACAATAATGATGGCTACTATGGCTCTTCCTATAATACTTCTTCCTGCCTTGACTCCTATGTTGATAAGAAAATTTGGGAAAAGAAATATTTTTCTATGGGGAATAGGTTCGTCAATTGTATTCAGTATTGCTCAATATTTTGTAGGGTATGAAAACGTTGTTTTATTTTTGATATTGAACTTCTTAAAGATGATAGGCTTGATCGCGCCTATGATGATGAATGGAATGTTCAGCGCAGATTGTGTAGAGTATGGTGCATATACTACTGGACAGAGAAATGCAGGAATGATATTTAGCGTACAAACGTTTTCTACAAAATTAGGCAGTGCTATTTCTAGCGCATTGTCATTAGCTATAATTTCATATTTTGGGTATCAAGGGACAGCATCTGTTCAGACAGCTGAGGCTTTAAATGGAATTTGGATAACATTGAGTTTAGTGCCAATAATCGGTTTGGTGATAGCTTTTATTATTTTTGGTAAATATTACAATTTAAGTGAAGATGATGTTCAAAAGATGATTGATGAAATGGAAGAAAAGAAAGTGCTTGAAACGGAGTAAGGAGGATATTAAATGGAACTAGCTGAAAAAATAATAGAAAGATTAGATCTTGATGAGAAAATAAATCTATTATCTGGTAAGAACTTTTGGCAATTGAATGAAGTGCCTCAAATAAAATTTCAAAGTATAATGTTGACAGATGGGCCTCATGGATTAAGGAAGCAAGAAGAAAGTGCAGATAATCTAGGATTAAACAAAAGTGTTAAGGCAACTTGCTTCCCTACTGCGAGCTGCTTAGCTAGTTCATGGGATGAAGAACTATTATATAAAGTTGGCGAGTATTTGGGCGAAGAATGCCAATCAGAGAAAGTCTCCGTTTTACTTGGGCCGGGAGTCAATTTAAAGAGAAGTTCATTATGCGGACGAAATTTTGAATATTACTCAGAGGATCCTCTCCTATCCGGGAAAATGGCTAAATCTTGGATAAATGGTTTGCAATCAAAACAGATAGGAGCTTCATTAAAACATTTTGCGGCAAACAACCAAGAATTCTACAGAATGGTATCGGACTCTATAATAGATGAAAGAACTTTGCATGAGCTTTATTTGAAGGGGTTTGAGATAGCTGTCAAAGAATCAAATCCATGGACAGTAATGAGCTCATATAATTATATAAATGGAGTAAGAACAGGCGAAAGCAAAGAACTTTTGACCGATATTTTAAGAAATGAATGGGGATTTGATGGAACTGTCGTTAGCGACTGGACTGCAGTTGATGATAAAGTTGCATCGATAAAAGCAGGGCTTGATTTAGAGATGCCGGGAAACAATGGACTTTTCAACCAAGAAGTAAAGAGAGCATTAAAATCTGGAGAATTGACCATGGAAGAGCTAGACAAATCAGTTTTAAATGTGCTGAAACTCATTGAAAAAGCTCAAGTAAATTTGAACAATGAACATAAAGCGTATGACAAAGCACAACATCATGAATTTGCTAAAAAAGTTGCTTCTGAATGCATAGTATTGCTAAAAAATGATAATTCGATCTTGCCGCTAACTACGGACAAAAAAGTAGCTTTGATAGGAAAATTTGCGAAATCTCCTAGATATCAAGGAAGCGGTAGCAGCCAAATCAATCCTACAAAATTGTCATTTGCTTATGAAGAATTTCAAAAGAGATTAGGTGAAAATCTAATTTACGCTGATGGCTATGATTTAAAAAATGACAATGTGGATCATAATAAGTTGAAAGAAGCCATAGAAACCGCATCTAAAGCAGATGTGGCGGTTTTGATGGTAGGACTTCCTGATTCCTATGAAAGTGAAGGATTTGACAGAAAACACCTAAATTTACCTGAAAGCCACAATATTCTTATCAAAGAGATATCTAAAGTACAAAAAAACATTGTTGTGGTTTTGTCTAATGGGGCGCCTGTAACTATGCCTTGGAAAAATGATGTAGATGGAATTGTGGAGCAGTATTTAGCGGGGCAAGCGTCTGGAGAGGCAATAACAGATATAATATTTGGTGATGTAAATCCTTCAGGAAAATTAGCAGAAACATTTCCGATGTCTTTAGAATCTGTCCCATCAACACATTTCTTTCCTGGAGAGCCTAGACAAGTGCAATACAGAGAAGGTCTGTATGTTGGATATAGGGGACTAGATAGCTTCAATGCAGAAGTTTTATTTCCTTTCGGGCATGGATTATCTTACACGAATTTCGAGTATAGCGATTTGAAGACGGATAAGTTGACATATGGCAAGGATGATTTAGTAAAAGTATCTTTTAACATCAGGAACACTGGGGATAAAACTGGCAAAGAGATATGCCAGCTATATGTAGAAAAAGTTGACTCAAATGTATATAGACCTGTGAGAGAGCTAAAAGACTTTGTTAAAGTAGAATTAAAACCTGGAGAGCTGAAACAAATTGTACTGCATCTAAAAGTTTCGGATTTGTTCGTATTTCAAAATGGAAAGTTTAGAGTAGAAGCAGGCAAATACATTATTTACGTTGGTGCATCATCTAGGGATATAAGGCTAAGTTCTGAGATATTAATTAAAAGCGACGATGTGGTAGCTGATGACAAATTGGATAAATATAAAAACATTGCTCCAAATTATGTATTCAGCCAAAACGATTTTGAAAAATTGCTAGGACGACCTATACCAAAACCAGCTGCGTCAAAACCTTACACAAGAAATTCAACTTTAGGAGAGATAAAAGACAATTTTATAGGGAGAAAAATTGTTGGAATTGTAGAAAAGCAAGTGTCTAAATTGTCTGCTGGCGAAGAAAATACAATGAGCAACATGATTGACGCTATGATATATCAAATGCCTCTAAGAACATTGGCAAGTTTTAGCGGAGGCTCGATATCTTTAAACAGAATTGATGGTTTGATAAATTTAATGAATAGAAACTATTTAACAGGCATTGGGAAAATTATAAAAGGCTAAATCAAATCCTCGGCACAGCTGAACTGACCTTTGTCAAGTAGACAGGTAATTTAATGGTAGTGTGAAATAGTTTGTGTTTCATCATTCTAGATTAAGGAATTTGACTAAATTTAAAACTATTTTTAGAATAAAATTAAGATGATTAGATTTCGTTTAGTATATTTTTACACAGCAAAGCTAAGCTGTCAACTTCTTTAGCTTTTTAATGAAATATACTAAATTAGTAGTAGCAGTAGATGTGGAGCTTGTAGGTAATTGCATAGCAATTATCCATCAAATCTACATCTTATTTCTTTCTTAGGTTATTTATTTAAGATATCTTCAAAGAATATATTTAATTGAGCTAGTATTTGATCCCAGACCCTCATCCTTGACGTCCACTTAGATGTGGCATTTGCTATTGCTAAATAAAGGCTCTTTTCTAAAGAAAAATCTGTAGGAAATATTGTCTTATTCTTTGTTACTTTTCTTAGTTGCCTATTAAAATTTTCTATGGTATTTGTTGTATACAAAAGCTTTCTAATTTCTGGTGGTTATTTAAAAAATGTTGATAATTCAGCCCAGTTATTCTGCCAACTTGCTATACAACTAGGATATTTTTTGCCCCATTTATCTTCAAAGTATCCTAGTTGTATTAATGCTGTTTCTTCAGTGTTTGCTTTATACTCTGTCTTTAAGTATTTCATTAATTCACATATGTCCTTGTAATTTACATATCTTGTAGAACTTCTAATCTGATGAATTATGCATTTTTGAATCTCTGCTTTTGGATAAACTGCGGTTATAGTTTGGCTAAATCAGGATAAATTATCTGTAGAAAAATTTCCATTTCTCCATAATCACGAACGCTTGCATAAGAGTCTTGTCTGTCATACTCCTAAAGGTGTATATTATAAGAGTTAATGAAAGTTTTAGGGTCAGATTAAAACATTAAAACTTTGCACGCTGTCCCAAACCTTGTCCTCGCCAGAATGCCAGAATGCAGGTGATCTTATAAATAAGGCCACCAACAAAAGGATATTATCATGACGTTTGTAAATGGTACCCGGTTTAACCCCGATGAATTGTCTATCGTCTACCTCTTACAGTCTCATAGGTTGTTGTATATCCATAGATACTGTTAGCCGCCGTAATTTATTTTTTTAAATTTTTATTTTGACAAATTTTGTTTTGACAAAGGGGTTCACTTTGTAGTGCTGTTTTTATGCCTCTTATCCAGATTAAAATGCAAAACTCTTAGACGTTACGAAAAAATAATTTTCAGCACATAAAAAACTATAGAAACTTTGCCATATAATATTCATCATAAAAAATGTTATCTTTGAACATTGATTTTTTTCTTAATCCCTCTTTTACAAATCCATGTTTTTCATATAAAGCAATGGCTTTTTCATTATTTTTTACTACAGTTAATTCTAGTTTAACTATGCCTTTTTTACTTGCGCAATTTATTGTTTTTGTAAGTAATATAGATCCTAAGCCCAAATTTTGAAATTCTTCAAGCACTCCTAAAACTAAAGTAGCTATATGCTTGGTTCTTATAAATTTATCTTTGACAGCAATAATAAATCCTACAATTTTATTATTATAAATTACAATATAACATATATCGCCATCTTCTATGGTTTTCAACGTATTTTTCCTAATTGATTCTAATGTGGCTTTTCTTTCTCCTTCCTCAAATAACATGTATTCTGCCTCTGTATCTAATTGATTAATAAATTCCAAAAACATTATGGAATCTTCTAATGTTCTTTCTCTTATGTTAAACTCATAAACCATACAAATCACCCTATTTATATTTATTTCCAACACTGTGGATCTGGTACAGTCCAATCACCATAAACACCATAGCTTACAGCTGGGAAACCTCTACACACTTGTAAAAGTTCGCATTTAGAACACTTTTGCAAATTTTCGACTTTTCTGAATTCGTTTATCTCTGGTGATTTAATAAATATATCTATTAATTTTTGCTCTGGTACTTTGCCAACTACACTAGGTATACGTCTACAAGCTTGTACAACACCATTTGCTTTGTAGGTTCTCATTCGTGCCATTTCATCTGCTCCTATTACACTCCATCCCATTGGTCTTGAACTTAATCTGTCAGATAGTATATGGCTGATATGTCATTCTGCACTACATCTATATTTTTCTTCCTTAAATAAATTTTTAATGCCTTCCCAATTGTTTGATAGGTATCTCTTGGCTTTTTCATTTTTATGTATTTTAGTAGATTACATTATATCAAATTGAGGATTATTCTCAATATTTATTTGTCTTTTGTCCAACAATTATTTTACACTAAGAATATTAATCACTATCATTAATATTCACTTTTTTGTAATATTATATTGGATAGTAAAAGATATAGGGGATGGTAAAAATGTATGGAGAATTCTTTGATACAAAAAGACAGGAAGAGATGAGAAATTCTTTTTTGAAAATCGCTCAGAGAGGTAGTATAAAAAAATATAAAAAAAACAGCATCATAAAAATGCCAGATAAAAAATGTATTGTAATAGTGCTATCAGGGAATATAAAACAATCTATATATAGCGTAAATGGAGAAGAAAAGATTCTCTACCTTCTTCAAGGAGGAGAAATATTTAAAGAAATGGATTATTTTTGTGGAGGAGAAAGCAGTTTAGTTACTAAAGCATTAGAAGATAGTAAGATATCAATATTAGATGAAGAAACTCTTGAGCAGATTTTATTGGAAAATCCAAATGTCTATAGAGATATTATTCACAGTATAACTAGAAAATTTAGGATACTGATGTTTCAGATGGCAAACATGGCTTTTAGTGATTCTCTAGGTAAAGTGGCAGATACTTTAGTGAGATTGTATTATCAGGAAGGGCAAGACATCGAAAACGGGAAGAAAATAAATGAAAAATTCACACATGAAGAGATCGCAAAATTAATTGGGTGCTCTAGAGTTACTGTGACTAGAGCTTTGAATAAATTCAAAGATGAAAATATATTAGAGATAAATAATGGAGAAATTATAATCCGAGATATTGAAAATTTAGAAAAATTTATCAAATGGAAGTGATTTTGTATACTGGGATACAGAAAATCACTTAATTGTAATGTATATTTAAATAAAAACAAATGGAGGTGGAGGAATGATTAAACTACTCGGAGTTTTAATCATAGTTGTAGGATTTGCATTAAAACTTGATACTATTGCAGTTGTGCTTACAGCAGGGGTAGTGACAGGATTAGTTGGGGGTTTAAGTTTTAATGAAATTTTGACAATTTTAGGGGATGCATTTGTAAAGAACAGATATATGAGTGTTTTTTTGTTACCATGCCTATTATAGGCTTGCTGGAAAGGTACGGACTCAAACAGAGAGCGGCAGAGCTAATAGGGAAAGTCAAAGCTGCAACAAGCGGAAAGATATTATCTATATATATGGTTATAAGAACTATTGCAGCAGCTTTGTCTTTGAGGATCGGAGGTCATGTTGAGTTTATTAGACCACTGATATATCCAATGGCAGAAGGAGCTGACAAAAATAAATTTGAAGAATTGCCTGAAGAAGCAGTGGAAGACATCAAAGGAATGAGTGCGTCAGTTGAAAACTATGCTAATTTTTATGGCCAAAATGTATTTATAGCAGCTGGAGGGGTCTTACTCATAGTAGGTACTCTTGGCGAATTGGGTATAGAGGTTACAGAAAAGCAGGTTTCAAATGCATCTATACCTATAGCTGTCATAGCTATAATTTTAGTCATCATTCAACTTAGATTACACGATAAAAAAATTAGCAACATGATTAATAAAAACAAATAGATTGGTAGGTGAGAACAATGGCTTTGGAGATACTTTATATATTAGCTGGACTTGTTGCTATGGTAGCAGCAGTTTTATCTTTTAAAGATAGGAGCTTAAAAACAAGATATGGGACTGCACTTTTTTGGGCAATTTTATCTATTACGTTTGTATTTGGAAAAATATTATCACCTACTATCGTAGGAATCTTAGTTTTGATAATGGGCATACTGACTGCAACAAAACAAGTTAAAATTGGTACTTTTAAACAAACGAGTGAAGAGTTTAAATTAGAAAAATCAAAACTAATAGGGAACAAATTATTTATACCTGTTTTGAGTATTGCAGTATTTGCATTTGGGATAGGGCAATTTACATCTTTAGGCGGCCTTGTAGGCATGGGAGTTGGAGCTGTTATTGGAACAATTGCAGGACTTTTCATCACAAAAGCTTCTGCTGGTGAAACTTTAGAAGAAGGCAATCGATTGATACAGCAAGTTGGACCATTTGCAATTTTACCACAATTACTTGCTGCTTTAGGGGCTTTATTTAATGCTGCTGGCGTAGGAGAAGTGATTGCAAATGGGATTTCAAATGTTATTCCAACAGGGAATATCGTATTTGGAGTAATCGCATATTGTGTTGGAATGGCAGTGTTTACGATGATCATGGGAAACGCTTTTGCTGCATTTGCAGTAATCACTGCAGGAATAGGATTGCCATTTGTATTTAACCAAGGAGCAAATCCTGCTATAGCAGGGGCACTAGCACTTACAGCGGGTTATTGCGGGACTCTCTTAACACCAATGGCTGCTAACTTCAATATCGTTCCAGCGGCTGTACTTGAGATGAAAGATAAATACAAAGTTATAAAAACACAGGCACCTTTGGCAATAACATTATTAGTGATACACATTATATTGATGTTGGTATGGGCATTTTAGTTTATGGGAGGATAAAAATGAAAGTTTTAGTTACGGGATTTGATCCATTTGGAGGAGAAAAAGTAAACCCTGCATTTGAAGCGGTTAAGAGATTAGACGATAAAATTGCAGGAGCTCAAGTTATTAAAGTTGAAATACCTACTGTTTTTAGAAAGTCTATTGAGATATTAGATAAAAAAATAGATGAAGAAAAACCTGATGTAGTTATTTGCGTAGGTCAAGCTGGTGGAAGATTTGACATGACAGTTGAAAGAGTTGCTATAAATATAAGTGATGCTTCAATAGAAGATAATGAAGGGAATATGCCTATTGATGAAAAAATATTTGAAGATGGTGAAAATGCATATTTTTCTTCGCTGCCTATAAAAGCAATAGTTTCAAATATGAGAAATGAAAAAATACCAGCAAGCGTTTCAAATACTGCAGGAACTTATGTTTGCAATCACATCATGTACGGGCTACTTTATCTGATTGACAAAAAATATAAAAATATTAGAGGAGGATTTATTCACGTTCCATATTTGCCTGAACAAGTGATAGATAAAAAATCAACTCCGAGTATGAATATAAATGATATAGTTACAGCACTTACAGTTGCAATAAAGACTATAGTTGAAACGAAAAATGATGTAAAAATTAGTGGTGGGAAAACTCACTAAAATATAAGCCCATTAAGATGAAAACTCTTAATGGGCTTATATTTTTCAATAAATAGATTATAATATAAGTAAGGCAGGTGATTTTATGGAAGTGTTTTTTATTGCTAGAAATGACAGCCTAGTTTCTAATTGGGCTTTTGGTAAGACATATGAGTACTTTATTTACCCATATTCATCGGATTACAAAAAGAGAAATTTTCTTGTAAGGCTAAGCATGGCTACACAAGAAACAGATGAAATGTCAGAGTATACAAACTTAGAAGGATTTACGAGATTTTTGACTATGCTTTCTAATGATGCATATTTATCACATTCATCTAGTGGAGAGAAAACATTGCACGAACTATTAGATGTGGACGTATTTGATGGAGGAGATAAAACATTTGCTAAAGGGAGAGTAACAGACTTTAACATGATGTTAAAAAAAGGAATAAACGGAGATATGGCTTATATAAGAGATGATTGCTCAATTAAACCTAAGCACAAATCCATGGCCCTTTTAAGCGTAAATGGCAAAGCTAGCATAAAATACAAAGATAACATTATACGATTTTCAAATAAATATGATATGATTATATTAAAAGATATTGATTCAGATTTTAAAGTGAATATAGAGTTAAACGAAGATATTTTATTGAGGATGGATTTTGATGTATAGGAGGGTTTTATATGGATTTGATTAAGATCAAAGAAGATGTAAGAACTGTGACAAGACAACTTTTAGATGCAGCGAAATTAAATGAGAAAGAAGCGGTCATTATAGGTGGTTCCACTAGTGAGATAATCGGTGAAAAGCTTGGCTCGAATTCAAACATAGACATTGCTAGAGCAGTTATAAGCACTTTTGTGGAAGAAGTGAAAAAGGAAAACCTCTATCCGGTAGTTCAAGGGTGTGAACACATAAATAGAGCTCTTGTTGTTGAAGAGGAATATGCAAAAATGATGAATTTAGAGATAGTAAATGTTATACCAGTTTTACATGCAGGTGGAGGGTTCGCTACGGCAGCTATGGAAATATTTGAAAAGCCAGTAGTTGTTGAAAGTGTAAAAGTAAGTGCAGGTATAGACATAGGAGATGTGTTTATTGGGATGCATTTAAAACCTGTAGGTGTTGTAGTAAGAAGCGAAATTAAAGAAATAGGCAAAGCTCATTTGAGCATGATAAGGACAAGACCTAAACTCATCGGAGGAGAAAGGGCTGTACACCAAAAATTATAATTTTCATGGTGATAATATGTTTTTTATTTTAGGGATCAGTCAAAAGAAGAAGAAGTTAGATTATGATGAATTAGTTGTATGCAAGTGCTGTAATAAATATGGACACATTGAAGTGTTTTTAACTTACAGTTACTTTTTCTTATTTTTTATTCCTATTTTTAAATGGAATAAAAAATACTTTGTAAAAATGAGTTGTTGTGATGCAATAGCAGAGATAGATAGCGAATTAGGTAAAAAAATTGAGAGAAGGGAAATATCCCATATAGATATAGACAAGGTAAATTTGAACTGTTATGAAAATAGAGAAAAGATATGCTCAAATTGTGGCTACCTAGCTGAAGAAGACTTTATATATTGCCCTGTATGTGGAGAAAAATTATAAAGCATTGGCACGAATCTTGCTTATATAATTACTGTAAATAGTTATTATATAAGGAGGGTAATTATGAGATTAAAAGACAAAGTAGCAATAATCACAGGTGGAGCTAGAGGAATAGGGGAAGCTACAGCAAAGAAATTTGTGGAAGAAGGCGCAAAAGTAGTAATTGCTGACATAAATGAAAAAGAATTATTAGAAACAGAGGGGTTTTTAAAAGAACTCGGCGGAGATGTAATGAGCATAGTAGTTGATGTTACTGATTCTGCAAGCGTTAACAACATGGTAGAAAAAACTGTTCAAAAATATGGCAGACTTGATTGCATAGTAAATAATGCAGGAATAACTATGGACTCTACACTCTTAAAAATGACTGAAGAACAATGGGACAAAGTCATAGATGTAAATTTAAAAGGCGTGTTCTTATGTGGACAAGCCGCTGCAAGAGTCATGGTAAATCAAGGCAGCGGTGTTATTTTGAGTGCTTCAAGTGTAGTAGGTCTTTATGGAAATTTTGGGCAAACTAATTACGCTGCAACAAAATGGGGAGTAATTGGAATGACTAAAACATGGGCAAAAGAATTGGGCAAAAAAGGAGTAAGAGCTAATGCAGTAGCTCCGGGGTTTATTGCAACTCCAATGGTTGCCAAAATGCCTGAAAATGTAGTGGATATGATGAAAGGAAAAGCACCACTGGGTAGACTAGGAGAGCCAGAAGAGATAGCAAATGCTTATGCTTTTTTAGCATCTGATGAAGCATCTTTCATAACTGGTGCTTGTCTGGAAGTAACTGGTGGAGTAGTACTTTAAGCTGATGATTTTCATCAGCTTTATTTTTTTATAGTAATGTGCTAATATGAATATAAATTCATATTTGGAGGAATAACAATGACTTCATTAAAAAATGGAGGAGATAGTTTTAAAGATACTAAATATGTTCAAAAAATGAACAACTTAGTTGAAATAGATAATGATACAGTGTTGACTGAATATCTAGTGGATATGCTTCATAAAATATTTGATCCCCTACCTGTGCCATTAATACTAATTGATAAAGATTCAAGAGTTAGGATGATAAATCAAGTTTTTGCTGATTTTTTAGGATTTTCCAAGAGCTACATCATAGGGAAACCAGTTGCAGAAATTGATAAAAACACTAGATTTCCATTTGTCCTTAAGACTAAGAAATCCGAAATAGCATGGAAACATAAATTTGGTAATGGCAGAACTGCGATAGTTCATAGAATAGTTGTTTTAGATGATCAAGGCGAAGTAAAATACGGCGTAGGAATGGTTTTATTTGAAGACTTGGATCAATTCAAAGATATAATAGAAAAAAACAAACTTTTAGAAAATGAAGTTCATCTTTACAAGAGTCAGCTTAAAGAAATGTATGGGGCTAAATACTCATGGGATACTATAATAGGAAATAGCCCAAAAATGAGTCAAACTAAGTTTATAGCAAAAAGAGCGGCTCAGTCAATTTCAAACGTGCTCATACTAGGAGAAAGCGGTACAGGAAAAGAACTTTTCGCACATGCAATTCACAATGATAGCAATAGAAGTCATATGCCTTTTATTAAAGTAAACTGTGCTGCAATTCCGAGTGAGCTCTTAGAGTCAGAACTATTTGGATATGAAGATGGAGCATTTACCGGGGCTAAAAAGGGTGGGAAGATCGGTAAATTTGAGCTTGCAAACGGAGGAAGCATATTCTTAGATGAAATAGGGGATATGCCCTTGAAAATGCAGGCGAAACTCTTGAGAGTACTTCAAGAGAGAGAGTTTGAAAGAGTAGGTGGAAACAGAACTATAAAGATAGATTTAAGAGTGATAGCCGCTACAAATAAAGACTTGCAAAGGCTTATTGCCGAAGGGAATTTCAGAGAAGACCTATATTATAGGTTAAATGTAATGACTATTGAGATACCTCCTTTGAGAGAGCGAGTTGAAGATATTGAGGAAATCACGATAAAACTAATGGAAAAGCTTTCAAATCAACTGGGGATCTATGTCCCGAAAATATCTAAAAAAGCTTTAGAACTTTTAAAATCATACAGTTGGCCTGGGAATGTTAGAGAATTAGAGAATGTATTAGAAAGAGCCATAAATCTGACTGAAACCGACACTATATTGCCTATTCATCTGCCGCTTTACATCACCCAAAATAAAAGAAAAATTGATCCCAATTCAATTGATTCTTTGCAAAACTTATTAGAGCAAACTGAAAGAGAAGCTATTAAAAGCTGCCTTGAGTATACTAACGGAAACAAATTAAAGACAGCTAAGATTTTAAATATCAGCAGAACTAATTTATATTCAAAGATTGAAAAATATGGTTTAGAATAAAAATTGTACTATATTTGAACATGTTCAAATATAGTACAGTTTTTTTATTTAGAATATTTCTATTTTTCCAATAGTGATAGTACTTTTCAATTGAGATTTGATTGGCATAGAAGTTGCATTATATAAATTCAACCGGAGGTGATATTACGGATGAGCTGGATTGCTTAATAAAAACTGCACCAATATACAGTGAATTAACTAATAGAAGAGTTGCAATATCAATTTGTGATTTAGAAAAATGTCTTTTTTATATACCTGCAATTGACCTTGACCATAAATTGAATAGTGGAGATAGCCACATTCAAAATACATGCGCATATGAATGCATAAAAATTGGCGCAAAGATAGAAAGAAAAGTAGATTTTGACAATGGAAGGCTAACTTATTATGCAGTTGCAATACCAATTAGAGATGACGATGATGAGATAATAGGGGCAATATCTTTTTCACAAAATTATAAACACAATGAGATGTTAAATGCTTTAGTGGATAATATATTTGATACATTTGAAAATTTTAAGGATTTATCCAATCAAGTTCTTAACAATGCCAATGATCTAGAAAGATTAAACCAAAAATATCTAAAAATAATAGAGGGTCATAACAAGAAATTAGAATTACTTGAATCTCATTTGAGATTATTAAACATATATGATCAGAAATTAGATAATTATAAAAATCAGATAAATATTGATGATCTAAAAATAGATTTGAATTTTGACATTGAAGAGATAAAGAAACTATCCGATGATTTTAAATCAATTTTAAGCCATCAGGTGGATTCTAACAGATATATAGCAAACACGACTGAAATAATTTCCAAAAGAGTAGTAAAACTCAAAGAACAAGTAAAAATCATAATTTAAATTTAAATTGGTATATTAATTGCATGATTAAAAATTAGGAGGGATTTCATGTTAAAAAAAATTGATTTACCTAATGGAGAAACTCTAGCTTATAGAAAGCATGGCAATGGGGAAAAGGTTTTACTGTTGATTCATGGGAACATGTCATCGTCAATGCACTGGGACACAGTGATGGAGAAATTACCAGAAGATTATACTGCGTATGCAATGGATATGAGAGGTTTTGGGGCATCAAGTTATCATAATAGATTTGATTCATTAAGAGACCTATCAAATGACATTAAGTATTTTTGCGATGAGTTAAAACTAGATAAATTTTCTATAGCAGCTTGGTCGACCGGTGGCGGTGTTGCTATGTATTTTGCAATAGACTACCCGGAAATGGTTGAAAAAATAGCATTAGTAGAATCGGTTGGCATCAAGGGATATCCGATATTTAAAAAAGATGAAAATAACCAACCGATTATAGGTCAGTTTCTAACTACTAAAGAAGAAATTGAGAAAGACCCAGTTCAAGTACTGCCAATATTAAAAGCCTATGAAGAAAAAAATAAAGATTTCATTAAGTTCGTTTGGGATAATACCATATATACATTTAAAAAACCTGAAGAAGAAAGGTATCAAAGATATCTAGATGAGATTTTGATGCAAAGAAATTTAGTTGATATTGATTATTCACTAGTTCATTTTAATATTTCTCATGAGCACAATGGAGCAGAACAAGGGAGTGGAGAAGTTGATAAAATAACTCAACCTGTCCCAGTAATGCAAGGAGAAAACGATCTAGTTGTCCCAAAAGAAATGGGAATAGAAATGGCTAATGCGATAGGAGAAAATGCTAAATTAGCATTATTACCTAACGGTGGGCATGCGCCGATGGAAGATGATATAGATAGATTTATGAAAGTAATATTAGAATTTTTGGCATAAAGGAGGGTTTTAAGTGGCAAATAACGACATAAATGTAGGAATTTTAGGAACGGGAATATACATTCCTAAGAACAGGATGACAGCAAAAGAAATATCAGAAGCTACAAATGGCTTATGGACAGAACAAGCAATTATTGAAAAACTAGGTATTATTGAAAAACCTATACCGGGAGAGGGCGATGGGACTCAAGAAATGGGGGTTAAAGCAGCTTTAGATGCCTTAGAAAGAACTAACCTAGATCCAAAAGAAATAGACTTAATTCTCTGCATAGGTGAAGAATGGAAAGAATACCCTTTGACAACATCTGGCATATACATTCAAGAAAAGATAGGAGCTGAAAATGCTTGGGCAATCGATGTTCAGCAAAGATGCTGTTCAACTGTTTCAGCTATGAAAATAGCAAAAGATATGATGATTGCAGATGATGAAATAAATACAGTAATGATAGTTGGCGGGTATAGAAATGGAGATTTTGTAGATTATACGGATAAAGACATGTCTATGATGTACAACTTAGCAGCTGGCGGTGGGGCAATCATCCTAAAGAAGAACCTAAATAGAAATGTCTTGCTTGGGACTCACATAGTAACTGATGGTTCAATGGCAAGAGATGCAGGAGTTGAATTTGGAGGGATTGAAAAGCCGATAACTAAAGAAAACCTAGATATTGCATATAAATCACTTAGATTATTTGATGCAAAGCACATGAAAGACAGATTGAATGAAGTTTCACTAAAGAATTGGTATCATTGCATAGATAGAGCATTTGAAAAATCTAACATAAATAAAGATGAGTTAGGGTATTTAGCAGTATTGCACTTTAAATACTCACAGCACAAAGCTATGTTAGAACACTTAGGACTTTCAGAAGACCAAACTATATATTTGTCGCATTACGGCCATATTGGGCAGATAGATCAAATACTATCGCTTCAATTGGGCTTGGAACAAGGAAAGATAAAGGAAGGTACTGTTATATCAATGATAGCAGCAGGAATAGGATATGCATGGGCAGCAAACGTAATCAAATGGGGAAAATGGGAGGACTAGAAATGGATTTAGAGAGAATTTATAAAAGCAAATTGCTATCAGTAGAAGAAGCTTTAAGCCTTGTAAAATCGGACTATAATTTAGTTTCTGCATTGGCAGCTGCTGAACCTAGAGAGTTTTTGTCAAATCTTCACACAATAGCAGATAGAGTAAAAAATGTAAATGTTTCTACATGTTTGCCTTTAGGTGATTATGAATATTTCATGAATCCAAAATACAAAGAGAGTTTTCACATGGATGGATGGTTTTTTACACCAGCAACTAGAAAAGCTCATAAAAATGGGACAGTTTCTTTTATTCCAAATCATTTACATTTAGCTGCAAAAAAGAGAATATTTCACAGAAAACCTAATATTTTTTTAGGTACAGGTGCACCAATGGACAAACATGGATATGTTTCACTTTCTTTAAGTACAACTTATGAGAGAGAAATGATTGATGCAAGCGATATAGTTATTATTGAGATAAATCCAAATATGCCAAGGACTTTTGGGGATTCAGTAATTCACATCAATGACATAGATTACGTCATTGAAGTAGATTATCCTGTTTCTGAACTAGAGATAGTAGAGCCTTCAGAGAAGGATAAAGTTATCGGAAAATACATTGCAGATCTGATTGATGACGGATCAACTATACAATTAGGGATTGGTGGAATACCAAATGCAGTAGCAAAAGAATTAATGCATAAAAAAGATCTTGGAATTCACACTGAGATGCTTACTGATGGTATGGTTGATTTATACAATGCAGGAGTAATAACAGGCAGATACAAGACTTTAATGCCAGGGAAAATGGTTACTACTTTCGTATTAGGAACTAAAAAATTATATGACTTTGTTGATGACAATCCTGGAGTTAATGTAATGAGAGGATCATGGGTAAATGATCCATATATAATCGGGCAAAACTACAAGATGGTTTCAATCAATACTACAATAGAAATAGATTTGACTGGGCAATGCGCTTCTGAATCAATAGGACATGTACAGTTTAGCGGGACTGGTGGCCAGGCTGACACAGCGATAGGTGCTCAAAACTCAGTAGGAGGCAAATCAATCATAGCACTTTATTCAACTGCAAATGTAAGGGTTGATGGGTCTGATGAAAGAAAGACAATATCCAAGATCGTTCCCGCATTAGCTAAAGGAGCTGCTGTATCATTGTCTAGAAATGATGTGGATTATGTAGTTACAGAGTATGGAGTAGCTTCATTGAGGGGAACATCTATCAGGGAAAGAGTAAAAGCTTTGATAAATATAGCTCATCCTGATTTTAGAGAGGAATTACAAAGAGAAGCAGATGAGCTGATGATTTGGTAAAGAGGGAGGCTAATCATGCCAAGTACAAGAATAAATGGATTTGATATATATTATGAGGTGTACGGAAAAGGGGAGACAATAGTTATACTGAATGGAATAATGATGTCCACCTCAAGCTGGAGCAGCTTCATAGATGTATTTACTAGAAACAATAGATTAGTGTTAATAGATTTTTTAGATCAAGGGAAGTCTCAAAAATCGAATAAACCTTATGATCAAAAATTACAGAGCGATATTGTAAAAGGTGTAATCGACGAATTGGGCTTAGAAAAAATTCACCTTGTTGGAGTGTCATATGGTGGAGAAGTTGCTTTAAATTTTGCTCTAAGATATCAAGAAAATTTATCATCTCTTATATTGGCAAATACGACAAGCTATACTACACAATTGCTTAAAGATGTAGGAAAATGCTGGAACTATGCTGCAGAAAATCATGATGGAAGAGCATTTTTTAAAGCTACTATGCCGTTTATTTACTCAGTTGAATTTTATGAAGAAAATATCGAGTGGCTTAAAAAAAGAGAAGATTTGTTTGTAACTATATTTGATGATGCATGGTACGATGCCTACATTAGGCTTGTCGACAGTGCTGAAAATCTAGATATAAGAGAAGAAATAGAAAAAATAAAAGTGCCAACACTTATCATAAGTGCGGAATACGACATTACAACACCTCCAAGATATCAGCAAATCATACATGAAAAAATACCAGATTCTAAATGGGTTATGATCAAGGGGAGTGGGCATGCAAGTATGTATGAAAAACCACAAGAATTTGCTTCAAATATACTTGGATTTATAAACACATATGATGAAGAAATAAAAATTGTCTAGAGAGGTGAGAATTAATGGACATATTCGTACAGATATTACTCAATAGTTTAGAAACAGGAGGAATATACGCACTTGCAGCATTAGGTATAATTCTCATTTTTAGGACATCTGTTACAACTAATTTTGCACAAGGATCAATCAGCATGTTTAGTGCATTTTTAGCCACAATAGTGTTAATAAGGACCGGAATTTCACCGATATCAGCTGCCATAGTAGGCATGATATTTGCACTTATAATAGGTGTGTTGGTAGACTTTTTTGTCATATCAAGAGCACAAAAAGTAAATCCGGTATCAAAACAGATTATCACTTTAGGTCTTATAATGATATTTTTGGGACTAGCTCCAATGCTGTTTGGGACCGACCCCCTACAATTTCCAAGGTTTGTTTACGGTTCCTACAGCTTTTTCGGAGCAACTATATCATATAATGCCATATTTAACATAGTCGTAGGATTAGCATTGATGGGTGTTTTATTCTTTGCACTCCAAAAGACAAAATGGGGTCTGTCGGTTAGGGCAACTGCATCAAATGAAGTAGTAGCTAGAATGATGGGCATTCCAACAGCGTCTGTAACTAGAGCTTCATGGGCAATAGCTGCTGCATTGGGGACATTATCCGCTTTAATGCTTGCTCCAACAAACAGCGTAAATCTATCTATGATGGATACAGTGCAAGTTACAGCTCTATTAGCTTGTATACTGGGTGGATTTACTTCATTTTATGGTGCAGTTATAGCAGCTTACTTGATTGGTTTTGCTAGCAATTTATTGTCATTCTATGTTTCGTCAATTTGGAGTGATTCAATTTTGTATCTATTAATTTTGACTACAATTTTATTTAAACCTACTGGCTTATTTGGCAAAAAAGTTATAAAGAAAGTATAGAGGTGAAGAGATGAACAATAAATTAATGAATTTTTATAAATCGCATAAACCATACTCTCAATTTATCCTATTTGGGATAATACTTTCTCTGTTGCCTCTTTTAGTCAGCTTAGGTTTAGTCAAATATTCACTTTTAACAACTGTGGCGAGTATATTGATATATTCTATAGTCGCACTAGGGCTGAATTTGCTTTTAGGTTATTCAGGCCTGATATCCCTTGGTACAGCTGGATTTATGGGAATGGGGACCTACCTAACAGCATTTATTACGGCTGATTTGGGATTGCCATTTGAACTGGCATTGATAATTTCAGTTGCAGTTCCCATGGTGATAGGTGTTTTAACTGGATTGGTTTCATTGAGGATAGAGGGATACTATCTTGCGATAGCAACCCTTGCCATATCAGAGATACTGAGAAAGGTGTTTGTTGAATTTGATTTTATAACAAATGGCTTTTCAGGAAAACAAGCCCAATACCCTAAACTCCTTGGATTTCTACAATTAGATCGAAACGGAACTTATATACTGATAGTTTTTTTCCTAATACTAGTCATGATTATGATGCACAATCTAGTAAATAGTCATACAGGTAGAGCCTTATCTACCATGAGAGGCAGCGAAGCTGCTGCTAGTGCAATGGGAATAAATATTTACAGACATAGATTATTGTCTTTTGCCATAGCGGTTTCATTTTCAGCACTCGGTGGGGTATTGTACATGCATTTTGTAAAATACACTTACCCTAATGCATGGATATTGATGCTTTCACTTAATATTTTAGCTGTAATAGTAATTGGCGGCATAAGGAGTATATCAGGTACAATCCTCGGTGCTTTTATAGTATTTGGAGTGCCGGACTTAATTTTAAAAAGATTGCCAATAATTGGAAGCATAGATGGAGCAGCATATATATTCAATGGTCTATTGATTATCTTAGTTATTTTATTCTACCCAAATGGATTGATTAATATGAGATTTGACATACAGAAAAATTTTAACAAGCTATTTAGGAGAGGGGAGGATAACAATGGATAATATGACTGATAAAGTATTAAAAGTAGAAAACCTCTCTATTGCTTTTGGTGGGTTAAAAGCAGTTGACAACTTATCGTTTGACATAAATGAAGGAGAGATATTTGGGCTGATTGGACCAAATGGGGCTGGGAAAACTACAGTTTTTAACTGTATCACGCAGTTTTACAAACCAGATAATGGGGATATTTACTTTAGGACAAATACTGGGGAAGTCGAAAACCTAGTCGGGAAGAAGACTCATGAAATAATAGGTAAAGGCCTCGTTAGAACATTTCAGAATATCGAACTTATTAGAGAATTGACTGTGGTTGAAAATGTAATGGTGGGAGCTCATATTGAGTTTAAATCTTCCTTATTTAATCAATTTTTTAGACTTAAAAAGACTAGGCAAGAAGAAAATAGAATGAGAAAAAGGGCAGAAGAAATACTTGATCACATGGGACTATCATCTATAAAAGACATGTTAGTTGCAGGGCAACCCTATGGTGTGCTTAAAAAAATCGAGCTCGCAAGGGCATTGATGCTAAACCCCAAGCTTATCATATTAGATGAACCAGCAGCAGGGTTAAACGATTCAGAAACTTTGTCTTTAGTAAATATAATAAAAGAGATAAAGACAGAGCATCCATTT
>DAONLG010000005.1:0-29598 GCA_035406565.1 Soehngenia sp. | reverse complement strand
TAATAGTATCTAAATTAACTTGTAAAAATTGTAATACTGTGATAGAAAATGATTTTGAATTATCAAAATTCTCATATCTGAGTAAAGAGCAATTAAGTTTTGCAGAAATATTTATTAAATGCAGAGGAAATATAAAAGACGTAGAAAAAGAGCTAAAAATATCATATCCAACTGTGAGAGCAAAGATCGAAGATTTAGTATCAGCTTTAGGTTATACTCCATCTAAAGAAAAATCAATGGACGCAAAAGAGATTATAGATAAGCTTGAAAGTGGAGAAATTAGTTCAGATGAAGCTGTAAATTTAATAAAAAATAATTGAGGAGATGTTAATTATGAATGAAGAAATCATGAGAGTACTAAAAATGGTAAAAGAAGGTAAAATCGATGAAAAGAGCGCTGCTGAGCTAATTGATGCACTTAAGATAGAACAAGAAAGTTCAGAACAAACACCTTTAGAAGAGAAGAAACTAAAGATAAAAGTGAAATCGAAAGATGGAGATAATGTTAATATAAATATTCCCGTTAAATTCATTGACTCACTTGGAAAAGCAATAAAAAAATTCCTAAGATTGAAGGCGTCGAAGGCATAGAAGAAATTGATATTGAGGAAATACTTCACTCAGTGTCAAATGGGTTAGAGGGAACTATTGTAGATGTTAAAAGTGGAAATGGGGATAATGTAGAGATTGTAGTGGAATAGATGATAAAGGAGTGCCAAATTGAAAATTTATCTTAAATATTCTAATGAGGGGAAAATAACTTTGCCAATTCCTTTTAGACTACTTATTCTAGGGCTTGATATCACACCTTATATAATGAAAAAAACTTCTAGATACTTATCAGATCAACAGAGGGAAGTTCTAGATTGCATAGATTTTAAAGTATTAGCAAAAAGCATGAAAGTCTTAAAAAGGTACAGAGGACTTAAGATTGTAGAAATCAGGTCAAAAGAAGGGGAAGAAATTTCAATCACTATATGAGAGCAAATAAATAAGCACTGCAATTGCAGTGCTTATTTATTTAAGAGATTAGCTCTTTTCCTTATTTCTAATTCCTCTGTATCATTTGTTGTATCCATTACGATATTATGAGGGATTGATTTCCCGTTTTCATCAACAAAGACAAATGTTATGAATCCGTCAGAGACAAGAGTATCGGAATCATTTATTGTAATTTTTCCGTAAACGGTGATGCTCGATCTTCCAATCTTTGACACAAAAGTTTGTATATAAACTACATCACCTTTGTTTCCTGGTTTGTTGAATGTAAGACCATGTATATTAACACAAACTACATTTTCAGGTCTTTTTGTGATCTTAGCTGCACATATAAAACACGCTTCTACAAACCATTCTGCCATTCTTCCTGCAAATAATGTACCGTGATGATTTAAGTCTTCAGATTTTACTAGATGAGCTACATTAATTTTCTCCAAAATAAAACCTCCAATCATAGTCACATTCATTTTAGCATCGATAGGAGATTATTGCTATATTTTTTTACAGCTATATATAATTAACTATTTCGTAGTGATTTCCTTTGTGAATTGCAGGGAAGAATTCTCTTGATTTGATAGCTTCTATAAAGTCCATCTCATCTCTTATTTTATCCTTAAAATAAGTAGCAAATTTTCCAACATTATCTAAAACATGAGCATCGCTACCACCCGTAGATGGGATATTTAACTCTTTTGCCAAAGCAAATCCATAAAGATTATGGTGAGAAAGAGTACTACCATTAAATGATTCTACAGCAGAGAGCTTAGCAGAAATATTTTTTAAAAAATAGCCTAAACCTCTGTTGTTATTTCTAAATGGATGAGCACTTATTGACACACCATTTTTATAATCTATATAATCTAACAATTCATCAGCGTCGATTTTATTATCTTCTATATGCAATGTATCATTTACAAAGGCTAATATATCACCTTGTCTGCTTAATATCTCAGCTCCAGCAATTACTGTAATCCCATATTTTTTTTGATAATAATCAATTTCATTTCTGATGAAATTATTGTCATGATTTGTTATGCAAACTCCGTCCAGTCCAACTTCTTTAGCCTTTTTTAATATATCATCTAAAGAAATATGGCTGTCGCTAGAGTACTTTAGTTCATGAACATGCAGATCTATTAACATGCTTTAACCTCCAAATTTGTACTAGTAGAAATATATCACATTTTAATATAAATAATTAATTGAATAAATTAATAGAAAAAATTATCAAATAGAAATAATCAATATAAGTTTAATTAAAAATTTAACTATGTTAATATATCTGAGGTAATTTAAAAAAAGGGGGAAGAAAAGGGATGAAAAAGTTAATATCTGTATTTATAGCTTCATTAATGCTGCTTAGTTTAGCTTCTTGCAGCAATACAAATAATACTAGCGCTGATGGAACAAACACATCAGAGAGCGGAAATAAGACATTGAAGATCGTTGCAGCAATTGGAAACAAGGAAGATATATTTAAACAATTTGAAAGCGACACTGGCATAAAAGTTGAATTTTTAGATATATCTTCTGGAGAGGTTTTATCGAGAGCATTAGCACAGAAAGGAACTCCTGTCGCAGATGTATGGTTCGGAGGGGGAGCTGATGGCTTTATGGCTGCAGCCAAAGAAGGTCTTCTTGAGAGCTATGTATCAGAAGAAGCAAAGACCATAAGTGACAAATACAAGGACAAAGATGGTTATTGGACTGGCATGTCAATTGTCACAACAGGTTTTGTAGTAAACAATGATGTATTAGAAGAAAAAGATTTGCCAATGCCTTCAAAATGGACTGATCTAACAAATCCAGTGTATAAAGATGAAATACTGATGCCAAATCCCAATATTTCTGGCACAAGCTATTGCATTATATCATCACTAATCCAAGAATGGGGAGAAGAAAAAGCTTGGGAATACTTAAAAGAATTAGATAAGAACATACCTTATTATCCACAAAGAGGTGGAGAACCACCACAAAAAGCGCTAACAGGAGAGGTTGCAATAGCGATTTCTCCATTAGATGGTGAGCAAATAGCAAAAGGAGAAGGTTTAAATGTAACAAATGTATTTCCTGAAGATGGTATTCCATGGACAGTAGCACCGGTAGCTATATTTAAAGGTGCAGAAAATATGGATGCAGCAAAAGCATTTGTCGATTGGTCTCTTTCTAAAACAGGACAAGAGACTATAGCAAAATTCTGCCCAAGAATTCCCGTTAGAGAAGATATTGAAATTCCAGAGGTATTAAAAGATGTTGATTTAGATAAATTGTTAGATGTAGACATGTTTAAAGCAGGAGAAGAAAGAGACAACATTCTTAGCATTTGGAATGAAGAAATCGCGAAATAAGCGAGGGATAATATGGACAATAGTTTAAAAAGGGTATCTAATTTAGATACCCTTATTTCTAAAATTAAAGAAAACATCATATTCATAATAATTTATGCTTTGATATTATTGTTTATTCTATGGCCTATCATAGCAGTTGTATTTAATAGCGTATACGTAGATGGAAGATTCACTTTAGAAGCTTATTCTGATTTAACATTTAAGAGCACGAAATTGCTATATAATAGTTTTATTGTAGCATTTTCTTCTGCGTCGATTGCTTTAATTATATCTACAATTATAGCTATATATGTAACTTTTACTAAAGGGCATCTTAAGAAATTCATAATGATCGTACTTTTAGTCAGCATGATCTCACCACCATATGTGGATTCACTTTCATTCATAATTTTGTTCGGAAAAAGAGGACTGATAACACATAAATTATTGGGCTTAAATATAAATCCTTATGGATTTTGGGGAATTGTAATCATGGAAACTCTTGCACATATCTCTAGAGCTGCTTTATTTATAATAATGGCTATGGAATCTATAGATAAAAATATAATTCGTGCTTCTAGAGATTTAGGCAGTGATGATTTGAGCATGCTAAAATCGGTAATATTGCCAATGTCAAAACATGGACTAATTTCTGCATTTTTTATTAGTTTCGTCACCAGCCTATCTGATTTTGGGACACCTATAGTGATAGGCGGAGGATTTAATGTGCTCGCTACGGAAGCATATCTAAATATAACAGGTGTGAGCAACATACCTCTTGCTTCTGCAATGAGCATATACCTCCTAATTCCATCATTGATATTTTTTATCATATATAGAAAAGAGATGACAAGAAACCAGGCTTATTCATATCAAGTTGCAAATTTATCTGAACAGGATGAAGAGGACTATTTAAATTTGCCAATGACTATAAAATTTATTATAAAATTGATTACTTATTTATTCTTACTGATAGTAGTAGTTAAATACTTAACTATACTATTAGGTAGTTTTGCATCATTTAATGGCGGCGATGTTAGTTTCACACTAAAGCATTTTGAAAAAATTGACATTGCAAAGTTAAATAGTTTTAAACGAAGCATTCAATATTCCCTTATTAGTGGAATTGTGGGAAGCATCATAGGCTTATTGCTATCTTATGGTATTAATAGAAACAAGATATTTGGGAAGAATTTTATTGACTTCGTCGCTACTTTGCCATATATGATGCCGGGAACGCTATTTGGAATATCATATATTCTGGCTTTTAAAAAACCACCGTTATTATTAATTGGGACTAGTGCAATAGTCATTTTAAACTGCATATTTAAGCAAATTCCAATAAGTTCCAAAGCAGGTGCTCAAGCATTGAGCAAGATAAATCCTGAGATTGAAAATGCAGCAAAAGATTGTGGGGCAAATAATTTCCATTTATTAAAAGATGTAATTTTACCACTTTTGTCTCCAGCTTTTATCACAAGCTTTATAAACATCTTTTCTGGGACAATGGTTACTATTGGAGCTTTAATATTTCTAGTTTCACCTGGCAAAGATGTAGCTACAGTTCAACTATTTTCGGCAATAAAAGAGGGAAATTTAGGAGTGGGATGTATTTTAGCAAACATGATAATTTTGACAACTATAATCGTGAATCTGTCAATTTCAGCATTATTAAAAGGCAAATTCAGAAGAGGTGAAGCCGATGTTTATAGAGATTGATAATTTAAAAAAGAGTTACAAAGACAACTTAGTAGTGGAAAACTTCACACTAGGCATAGAGAAGGGAGAGTTTGTAACAATTCTAGGGGCAAGTGGATGTGGTAAAACTACAACTTTAAAAATGATAGGTGGATTTTTAAAGCCTGACAGTGGAAACATTTATATAGAAGGGAAAGATATAACAAATGTAGCTGCAAATTTAAGGCCGACTGCAACTGTGTTTCAAAATTATGCATTGTTCCCGAATATGAATGTAATTGAAAATGTAAGTTATGGTTTAAAATTCAAAAAAATAAAAAAATCAGAAGCTAGGAAAATCGCAAAAGAAATGCTGGATACAATAGGACTAAAAGAACATATTTACTCTGATATTAATAAATTAAGCGGTGGGCAGATGCAAAGAGTTGCACTAGCTAGGGCATTGGTATTAAATCCAAAAGTATTGCTTTTAGACGAGCCCTTTTCCAATTTAGATGCTAAGTTGAGAGTGAAAATGAGAGAAGAAATCAAGCAGATTCAGCATAAATTTGGCATCACTATGATATTTGTTACTCACGATCAAGAAGAAGCTTTGAGTATATCTGACAGAGTGGTGATCATGAATAAAGGAAAGATTGAACAGGTGGGAAAGCCTGAAGTGGTGTATAAAGAACCAAAAACACTATTTGTGGCAGACTTTATTGGCAGGATTAATATCATTGAATTAAATGGCAAAAAGCAGATGATAAGACCAGAAAATATCATTTTGAATAGGGAAAAAGGGACTTTTCAAGGTGAGATTTACGATAAACAATTTAAAGGTGTGTATGTTACTTATTTTTTAAATTCTAGTTTAGGAAGTTTGCAAGTAGATGCATTAAATAGCGATATATACGAAGTGGGAGAAAAAGTATTTTTTAGTATAAAAAATTAATGTTTATAATAACTGAAGAATGGGGTAAGGAATAAATGTACTTATTTGATTAATTCCTAATAAAGGGAAGATCAATAAGTACATTTATTTCATATTGAAAGAAGGTGTTTAATTGGAGGTAATACTTACAAAATTAAAAGAAGTAATTTTTTCAGTATTGCCAATAACAGTATTGGTAATCATATTAAATTTCACATTGACTCCTATAGAAAACATAATGATGATTAGATTTTTGATAGGCTCCACACTTATTACAGTAGGGCTTACCATTTTTTTATTTGGAGTAGATAATGGAGTAACTCCTATTGGCAATATAATGGGCAATAGTATAGTAAAAAGCAATAAGGTCTATGTAGTAATATTTGCTGGGTTAATACTTGGGTTTTTTATTTCAGTAGCAGAACCTGATTTGCATATTCTATCTTATCAAGTCAACACTGTTACAAATGGAATGATTTCTAGCAATGTTTTAGTAGTTGCTGTATCACTTGGGGTTGCCACTTTAATTTCCCTGGGTTTGATGAGAATAGTATACAATTTTCCGTTAAAAAAAATGCTGCTAATTGCTTATTCACTTATTTTCGCATTGTCTTTGTTTTCATCTCAAGAGTTTTTAGCAATAGCTTTTGATGCATCTGGTGCTACAACTGGTGCGTTGACAGTGCCTTTTATATTGGCTCTTGCGACTGGAGTTTCAAATTTAAAGAAAGATAGAATTTCAAATGAAAGCGATAGCTTTGGTCTTGTGGGGATTGCATCTGCCGGAGCTATCATACCAGTTCTAATAATGAGTATTATTACAAATGCTGATGAGATTACAGGCTCTTTAGAAAATGTAAAGATAGTTTCAGATTCAATAATCTCTCCTTTTATAAATCAGATTATTCCGGTAAGTATAGAGGTTATGATGGCTTTGACCCCTATTTTAATAATTTTTTTGATCAGTAATAAATTCGCATTTAAATTATCGAAGACAAAGAAAAGAAAAATATTATTTGGCATATTATTTACTTTCATAGGATTAGTCATATTTCTTATTGGTGTAAATGCAGGATTTATGGAAGTTGGGGCAATGATAGGGTATGAACTTGCTGTTTTAGATAACAAAATTTATATTTTTTTAATCGCCATGATATTAGGAATGGTAACAATAATTGCAGAACCAGCAGTTTATGTATTAACTCATCAAATAGAAGATGTGACAAGTGGCCATATAAAAAAGAAAACAGTTCTATTTTCTTTAGCAATAGGAGTGGCATTTTCGGTTGGATTTTCGATAGTTAGGGTTTTAGTCCCTTCTGTAAAACTGTGGCATTTTTTGCTGCCGGGTTATATAATAGCTTTAGTGCTATCGTTTATTGTTCCAGAATTATTTGTAGGAATAGCATTTGATTCCGGAGGAGTTGCATCAGGACCTATGACGGCTACATTTATACTGTCTTTTACTCAAGGAGCAGCAGAGGCAGTAGAGGGAGCTAATGTTTTAATAGACGGATTTGGTGTAATAGCGCTTGTGGCAATGACTCCTATAATAACTTTACAGTTATTAGGCTTGATCTATAAATTTAAATCTAAATAACAATTAAAATCTATAAGAAGTGGGTGTTAGAGTGACAAGTATTATGATACAGGGGACTGCTTCATCAGTAGGCAAAAGTATAATATGCACAGGATTATTGAGAATTTTTCAACAAGATGGATATAAAGTGCATCCATTCAAGTCTCAAAACATGTCAAATAAATATGCTCTTACAGAAGATGGTCTTAAGATAAGCACAGCACAGCATCTTCAGGCCATCGCTTCGAAAATAAATCCTAATCCAAATATGAACCCTATACTGCTTATACCAAATTCAGAAAGTGGCTCAAGAGTTGTAATAAAAGGGGTAGATAAAACTGATTTAGAAGCAGCAGAATACTTTAAACATAAAAAAGACTTAGGCAAGATGGTATTTGAAATTTTTAAGGACATAGAAAGAGAAAATGATATAGTTGTCATTGAAGGAGCAGGCTCGCCTGCTGAAATTAATTTAAACGATGATGATTTCGTAAATATGGGTCTTGCCGAAATGACAAATTCACCAGTACTACTAGTTGCAGACATAGATAGGGGAGGAGTTTTTGCATCGATATACGGCACAGTGATGCTCTTAGATGAGTCGCAAAGAAAGAGAATTAAAGGGATACTGATTAACAAATTTAGGGGGGATATTACACTTTTAAAACCCGGACTTAAAATGATTGAAGAACTAGTTGATATACCAGTGATTGGCGTTGTGCCATACACTCACTTGGAACTTGAAGATGAGGATAGTTTAACTGAATACGATAAAAAATGCAATGTAATAAAACAAAATACTGAGGATATCGATTTAGAGATTGACAGATTTGCCAAAATATTAAGAGACAATATTGACCTTAATTACATTTATAATATTTTGGGGATAAAAAATGATTGATATATTGATAGCTGTTATAATAGATTACTTAATAGGAGATCCACAGTATGCTTTGCACCCTATAAGAATCATGGGAAAATTAATAAACAGAGAAGAAAAAATCATAAGAAGAAAAGTAAATAGCCCAGTTGGATTGAGAATTTGTGGTTTAGTTGTGGTAGCTTTAAACTTATCAATGGGTTTTTTAGTTCCATTTTATATTTTAAAAATTACTCATAATTTACCAATATTACATAGACTGATAAACATTTATTTGATTTATAGTTCTGTCGCTGGCAGATGTTTGAGTGATGAAGCTAAAAAAATTTACGATGCATTGAATATTAGTTTAAAAGAAGCAAGATATAGATTATCTTTTATAGTTGGAAGAGATACTGTAAATTTGAGTGAGCTAGAGATTTTAAGAGCTACTGTTGAGACAGTTGCAGAGAACACTTCCGATGGAGTAATAGCTCCCCTTTTTTTCATCATGATATTTGGCACTCCTTTTGGAATGGTTTATAAATTTGTAAATACTATGGATTCTATGCTTGGGTATAAAAACGAAAAATATAGAGATTTAGGATTTTTTCCTGCTAAAACAGATGATTTATTTAATTTCATTCCAGCTAGGTTGACTGGAATACTAATGTGCATGAGTTCGATTGGTAAATACGATGTTAAAAGGGGATTTAAAATAATGATCAGAGACAGAAAGAATCACAAAAGCCCTAATTGTGCATATCCTGAAGGAGCTGTAGCTGGTTTACTTGGTATACAACTAGGTGGGAGCAACTTTTACAATGGCGAACTCGTAATAAAACCTACAATTGGTGATAGCTATAGGGCATTGTCCAAAGAAGACATTCTCTCTACAGTAGATATCTTATATAGGACATTAACTTTGAACATTATAATATATTATTTAATTATTTTATTATCGCAGGTGATATAATGGAACATGGTGCGGATATTGAAACATATCAAATATATTCAAAAGAAAAATTAATAGACTTCAGCAGCAACATCAATCCACTAGGAATACCACCTCTCATAGAAAGCAAAATTAAGGGAGACATTAATAATTTAACTAGATATCCAGATATAAAATACAGAGAGCTAAAGAAAGATGTATCGATTTATTTGAACTGTGATAAAGAGAATGTGATTGTTGGAAATGGTGCAGTTGAGATAATAGATAGCTTTACTATGATTGTAAAAAGAGTTATTGTTTTTACACCATCATTTTCCGAATACGAAAAAAGAGCTAAGGTTCATAATAAAGAGATAGTCAGATTAAAATTTGATGAAAATTTCAATATCAATGTAGAAGATCTAGAAAGAGCAATTCAACCAAATGATTTGTTGATATTGGGCAATCCCAACAACCCAACAGGGCTTAGAATAGACAAAAATACTCTAATGGACATTTATGATGTAGTCAGGAGTAATGATGCAATTTTATTGCTAGACGAAGCATTTTTTGAGTTTTCTTCAACAGATTATGACAGCATCGAATTATTCAAACAAAATAAATACTCGAATATTTGTATTTTAAGAGCTGCCACTAAATTCTTTGCTTTACCTGGATTGAGATTGGGGTATGGAGCAAGCTCCGTAGAATTAGTTGATAGAGTTAATGATATCATGATGCCTTGGAGCGTAAATGGGATAGCAGAGTCATTTGCTAAATACCTATTTACAGATGAAGAATACATCCTAAAGAGCAAGGAATACATCAAAAATGAAAGAAAATTTCTTTTAAATGAGTTAAGGAAATTATCAAATATAGCAGCATATGATACAGATGCAAATTTTATTTTGATAAGACTATTAAATGTGGACGAAGAATATGCACTTAAGTTTTTTCTAAATAGAGGCATTTTGATTAGGACTTGTTCTAGTTTTATTAGCCTTGGGAAAAATCATATAAGAATAGCTATAAAAAGCCATCAGGATAATAGTATTATCTTAGATATATTTAAAGAGCTCGATAAAATATAATATGGAGGTAAAATATGGAAAATTCATTTAGATTTTATAGAAATTTGGCATGTGAGTATTTTCCATGTCACAAGGTAGAAAATGCTGACGAATTCAATTGCATGTTTTGCTATTGCCCACTTTATTTGTTAGATGAATGTGGAGGAAAATACATAATAAATAATGGAATTAAAGACTGTTCGAATTGCTTAGTTCCACATAAAGTAGCAGGGTATGACTATATAAATAACAAATTGATAGAGAAAGTGTATTCAAACAAATAATCACTGTCTTTATGAATTTAAGGAGTGAAATAAATGGATTCAAAAAATTACAACTTAATTTGTGTCATCATAAACCATGGATTAGGATCAAAAGTCGCTAGACACTGTAAAAAACAAGGTGCTAAACACATATCAATAGTGATGGGCAGAGGAAGTGTGGATGCAAAGATATTGGAATTTTTGGGAATAACAGATATAAAAAAAGAAATAATATTTGCTTTAATTCATCAAAATGACACTTTAGATTTATTAAAATCTTTAAACAATGAATATCATTTTGATAGATTGAATCATGGGATAGCATTTGTTTTGCCAACTTCAAGGTTGATTAATTTAAATGATGAGTCATCATTAGAAAACACAAAAAATCAAAGTGGGGGAGATTTTATGTATGATATGATAACCACTATAGTTGAAAAAGGGAAAGCTGAAGATGTCATAAATATGGCTAAACTTGGAGGCGCGACAGGTGGTACGATAATAAATGCAAGAGGTGCTGGCGACAAAGAAACCAGCAGAGTTTTCTCAATTGAGATAGAACCTGAAAAAGAAATAGTAATTATAATCAGCAAGGTTGAAATGACTGAAAAAATAGTTGATTCAATAAAAAACACCTTAGATGAAAAAGATATACTATTTGTTCAAAATGTTAAATATGCTTATGGCCTGTATGAGTAGATGTTTAAAGATACTCAGACTTTTAGCACAGTTTAAATATCGTTTTCATATATATGTACAAGCCATCAAACAAATAAATAATTTAAGAATTTACTTATGAACATATTAAGTATTTGTCTTTGATTTTATACAGCAAAATATTTTTAATGGAGGGTATTTATGAAAAAAATAGTTCCTGTTCTTTTAATTATTAGCATTTCTATGATTTTTTTATCTGGGTGTTCGACTGAAAAAAATCCAGATACAAAAATTATGATAGCCGCAGCCGCAAGCCTTAAAAATGTATTTGATGAAAAGCTAATCCCTGAGTTTGAAAAAGAGAATCCCAACTTTATTATAGAGGCTACTTACGATAGTTCCGGGAAACTTCAACAACAGATAAAAGAAGGAGCTCCCGTAGATGTATTTGTATCAGCGGCCTCAAAACAAATGGATGAGCTAAACGAAGAAGGATACATAATTAAAGATTCCATAAAAAATTTGTTGGAAAACAAAGTCGTTGTCATAACTCCTAGAGATAGTGACATATTGATATCTGATTTTGAAGACTTACTTAAAGCAGATAAAATAGCAATCGGAGATCCTGATAGCGTTCCAGCAGGACAATATGCTAAAGAACTTCTCACAAATTTAAATCTCTGGGATAAAGTACAAAACAAATTAAGTTTAGGCTCAAATGTTTCAGAAGTGCTAAATTGGGTTAAGGAAAAGAGTGCTGATTGTGGGATAGTTTACTCCACTGATGCTTATTCTACTGATGAAGTAAAGATAGTTCTCGAGGCTGATGAAAACATGGTAAGCAAAGTTATATATCCAGTAGGTATCTTAAAGAGCTCAGAAAATATAGAGAATGCAAAAAAATTTATAGAGTTTTTAAACTCGGAGAAAGCACATGAAATTTTTAGTGAATATGGTTTTACACCAATAAAATAGGAGAATAAACATGGAGATTTCACCTATATTTATATCTTTAAAGACAGCTTGTGTAGCTACTATTTTTACATTTATATTTGGAGTCTTTGCAGCTAAGCTGGTCATGAATATTAAAAGCGAAAGGATTAAGGCGGTTTTAGACACTGTATTTACTATCCCACTAGTGCTTCCTCCTACAGTTATTGGGTTTTTACTTCTCTTGATATTTGGAGTAAAAAGGCCTATTGGAAGATTTCTACTCGAATTTATGGGAGTTAGAATTGTATTTTCATGGCAAGCAACAGTAATAGCAGCATTTGTGATAGCCTTTCCACTAATGTATAGAACAGCAATTGGTGCTTTTGAACAAATTGATGAAAATTTGATAATGGCAGCAAGAACTCTTGGAATGCCGGAAACAAAGATATTTTTTAAGATAATACTACCTTTAGCATCACCAGGCATTTTAGGGGGTGCTATTTTGTCATTTGCAAGGGCATTAGGAGAATTTGGTGCTACTGCAATGATTGCAGGTAATATTGAAAATAAAACTCGCACACTTCCGCTTGCTATATATTCAGAAGTAGCTGCAGGCAACATGAAACAAGCAGCGTATTATGTGATAGTGGTACTTGCAATATCTTTTGTGGTGATATTGCTGATGAATTATTTTGGAAGAAAACCAATAGTAAAGGACAAATAGCATGGGATTAGAAGTTGATATAAGAAAAAAAGTAAAAGGGTTTACACTTGACATCAAATTTAAAAATGAAGGATTGCATTTAGGCATTTTTGGAGCATCTGGCAGTGGGAAAAGCATGACATTGAAATGCATTGCTGGGATAATCGAGCCTGACGAGGGCAGGATTTTACTAAACGATAAAGTTCTATTTGATTCAGAAATGAAGATAAACATCAAACCTCAAAAGAGAAACATCGGATATCTATTTCAGAATTACGCTTTATTTCCTCATCTAAATGTAGAGGAAAACATAGAAATATCACTTAACAGAAAAAAAGAAGACATGAAACTAAAACTAGATGAGATAATTGAGCTTTTCAAACTAGAGGGCTTAGAAAAAAAGTATCCCAGACAACTCTCTGGCGGCCAACAGCAGAGAGTAGCATTGGCTAGAGCGATAATTAAGAATCCTGACATTCTAATATTAGATGAACCATTTTCCGCACTAGATTTTCACTTAAAAGAAAAACTGGAAGTAGAATTATTTGAATTATTAAAGACATACAATAAAGAAGTGATACTGGTAACACATAATAGAGAAGAGGTATACAAATTTTGTGATTACATGACAGTTATAGATGAGGGCAAGGTAGTGCTAGAAGGAAACACTAAAGAAGTATTTAATAACCCGAAATACTATAATGTATCAAAATTATTGGGTTATGATAATATATCTGAACTTCAGTATTTAGCTAACGACACTATAAAAGCCGCTAAATGGGGAATATCAGCTAAAATGGGAGCTAAATTAGAAAATGAATTTTCTTTTATTGCGCTTAAAGACAATGCGATGGTGATAAACAATAGTCCGCTTTCAAACGGGGACATAGTAGTAGAAATAATAATAGCGGATATCATAGAATCCATAAATCATTTTGATTTATTAGTAAAAAATGTGTCTTACAGCCAAGGAGAAGTCATCTCTTTAAAAGTTGATAAAAAGAGTTTCGAAAAAATTAATTTAAAAGAAAATCTTTTTTTACATATAGGTAATGAAGCACTGATTTACTTAAAATAGAAATTGACCTAAACAATTAGTATATATTTTTCTAGGAGTGATAATGTGAACGAAGTGATAAAATTAATTAGAGAGAGAAAATCAGTAAGGCTGTTTGAGGACAAACTCATTTCGGAGGAAATTAAATCCGAGATTATAAATGCAGCTTTTGAAGCCCCGACTGCCGGCAATATGATGTTTTATTCCATCATTGATGTTACAGATCATGAATTAAAAGAAAAGCTTTCAAAACTGTGTGATAATCAACCATTTATTGCAAAAGCACCCATGGTTTTGATTTTTGTTGCAGATTATCAAAAATGGTATGACATTTATAAATACAATGGGATTGATGCGAGAAATCCTCAAGAAGGAGATTTACTGCTAGCTATCCAAGATGCAGTAATAGCTGCACAAAACACCGTTTTAGCAGCTCAGTCATTTGGAATTGGGTCTTGTTATATAGGTGATATATTAGAAAACTATGAGGAGGTTACTAAACTATTAAATTTACCGCAGTACACTTTGCCCATTAGCATGATAATTTATGGATATCCTACAAAAAAACAATTGGAACGTAAAAAACCTCCTAGATTTGAGAAAGAATACATGGTGTTTGAAAATAGTTATAACAGATTAAAAAAAGACGAACTGATGGAAATGGTGCAAATTCGAAATGAGAAAGAAAATTTATCTAAAGACCAAGTTGAATCAATTAATGCACTATATAAAAGAAAATATGATTCAGATTTTGCTAAAGAGATGAATAGATCAGTTAAAATTTATTTAGATAATTTTAGGAATAAAAAGGAGGGTGCAAATGGACTTAATAAATAACTTGAGAGAAATGAAAGAAGTACTGTGGCTTAATCCTCACTATGAACCTTTTGATAAAATATATCCTCATTTAGAAATAAAAAAAGAAGATGTCATTGATGCAAAAGAGAGATTCAAGAGATTTGAACCTTTTATTAAAAAAGCTTTTGAACTTGAAAGCGGCACGATTGAATCGAAGATCGACGAGATAAACAACTATAAAACATGGTATGAAAGTGAAATAGGCGAGAAAATAGATGGAAAAATTTTGTTAAAAAGAGATGATTTATTACCTATAGCTGGGTCTATAAAAGGCAGAGGTGGGGTGTATGAGGTTTTAAAAATAGCAGAGACTTTGGCTGTAAATGAAGGTATTTTATCTTTAGATGATGATTATGCTTTGATGATGAGGCCTGAATTTAAAGATTTTTTTAAAAAGTTTACTATACAGGTAGGGAGTACAGGAAATTTAGGCTTAAGCATTGGAATGATAAGTTCTAGATTGGGATTTAATGTTATAGTACATATGTCAATAGATGCTAAACAATGGAAGAAAGATATGCTAAGAGCAAATGGAGTAAAGGTAATTGAATATGAAGACGATTATTCAAAAGCTGTTGAAATGGGAAGAATGGAATCGGAAAAAGACCCCAACAGTTTCTTTATAGACGATGAAAATTCAAAGGATTTGTTCTTAGGATATGCAGTTGGCGGTCTAAATGTGAAAAGCCAATTAGAGAAAAAGAAAATATTTATTGACGAAACTCACCCACTTGTAGTTTTTTTACCTTGCGGGGTAGGAGGAGGCCCAGGTGGAGTATTGTATGGACTAAAATTAGCTTATAAAGATTTAGTTCATTGCTATTTTGCTGAACCAACACATTCTCCGAGTATGTTATTGGGGTTGGCAACAAAAAAACATAATGAGATTTCTGTGCTGGATATTGGCTTAGATAACAAGACTCAAGCAGATGGGCTTGCAGTAGGCAGACCATCTGGTTTTGTTGGTAAATTCATAGAGAAAATGATAAATGGGTGTTTTACTGTAAGTGATGAGAAATTATTTTACTACTTGCGGGGGTTATATAATTCAGAGAATATATTTATTGAACCATCATCATTAGCAGGGTTTAATGGCATATCATTTACAAAGGATTTGTACAGTGGAAAATCTCCGTATTATATGATGTGGTCTACTGGTGGCAGCCTTGTACCCGAAAGCGAAAGAAAAAAATTTATGCAAATGTTTGCTTAAATTTACTTTATATGTTGATTACTTTATGTTAAATTGTAATAGGTAAATATATTTCACAAGGGGGACAGTAAATGGAACAATTACTTCTGGGCTTGACGTCAATAACACCAAAACACGTAATCATGTACATAATATCAGGAACTCTTATTTTTTTAGCAATCCACAAAAAATATGAACCTACATTGCTATTGCCACTAGGGTTTGGAGCATTGCTTGTGAATATTCCGTTTTCTTCTGCGATTGATCAGATTAGCGGTGGAATATTGCAAAGAGGAGCTTTGAGCATTTTGTTTGATGCAGGAATAGCAACTGAATTATTTCCCCTATTCATTTTTATTGCAGTAGGAGCTATGATCGATTTCACACCTTTACTTCAAAACCCAATCATGTTATTTTTTGGGGGAGCAGCTCAATTTGGCATATTTTTTACTATGTGTTTAGCGACATTTTTTGGCTTTGATTTAAAAGAAGCGGCTTCAATTGGAATAATTGGAGCAGCAGATGGTCCAACATCTATATTTGTAGCAACGCGATTTGCTAAAAATCTATTAGGACCAATTTCAGTGGCGGCTTATTCTTATATGGCTTTAGTGCCAATCATCCAACCGCCCGTCATAAAGGCACTTACGACTAAAGAAGAGCGAAGAATAAAAATGGAGTATAAACCTCAGGGAGTATCAAAAACAGTAAAGATATTGTTTCCGATTATTGTAACTTTTATTTCTGGAATAATTGCTCCTTCAAGTGTTTCGCTAATAGGCTTTTTAATGTTTGGAAATTTAATTAGAGAATGTGGGGTAATGGATAGTCTTTCGAAATCCGCTCAGAACGAGTTAGCTAATTTAGTGACCATATTTTTGGGGATAACTATTGGCTCCACAATGGTAGCTGAGCAATTTTTAAAACCACAGACTCTCATGATTATCGCTATGGGACTAATTGCATTTGTATTTGACACTGCAGGAGGAGTAATATTTGCAAAAATAATGAATATATTTTTAAACAAAAAGATCAACCCTATGATCGGTGCAGCAGGGATATCAGCTTTCCCAATGTCTGCTAGAGTAATTCATAAGATGGGACAAAAAGAAGATCCATCAAACTTTTTATTAATGCATGCAGTAGGAGCTAATGTAGCTGGTCAAATAGGCTCAGTTATAGCTGGCGGGCTTATTTTAGCATTATTGAGTTAGGAGCTGATGATATGAATGAATTATTTATAGAAGCGGTTAAAGTTTCAATGTATGGGTTATTAGGTATATTTGTTACAATTACTATATTTTTTTTGATGATTAAACTTTTACTAAAGGCCTTTTCATAATTAATTGAATTTTTTTGAAAGAAGGTGAGTTTATGCCATTTATACAGTTCGATGGCGGGCAAATGACAAAGGAGCAAAAGATGGAATTGGCAAAGCGATTAACTGATGTATCACATGAAGTATTAGGCATCCCAATAGAAGCATTTTCAGTTTTGATAAGGGAAAACAGCATGGACAACATAGCAACAGGCGGACAGTTATTGTCTGAAAAACACAAAAAATAATTTTGTAGTTGATTTTTGTAATATTATATTATATATTTATGTTAGTAGGTGTGTTACTGATTTATCAGGCATAAACCTTATGTTTATACATATGGTTTATGCCTTTTTATATTGAAAAGGAGAGATGGATTGTGAGGAAAAGAAAGTATAAAATTAATAAAATATTGAATAATAATGTCATCCTTGCAATCGATGTAGAGAAGAAACAAGAAATTGTTTTAGTTGGTAAGGGTATAGGTTTTTCAAAAAAGCCTGATGATTTTATAACTTTAAGTGATGAAGATATAGAAAAATCATTTCTCAATCTAGATGAAAGCACTAAGAAAGAATACCTAAATTTAATTAATGAAATTGATGATAGAATCATCATCATTTGCGAAAAAATAATAAAAAAAGCAGAAGAAGAATTTGGTAAACTCAACAATCACATTCATATAGCTCTTACAGATCATATAAGTTTTGCAATAGAAAGAGTTTCTTCGGGTTTGGAGTTAAATAATCCATTTCTATATGAAATTCAGGCGCTATACCCAAGAGAATTTGAAATTGGACTAATGGCAATCAACCTAGTCAAATCAGAGCTTAAAGTAGATTTAAAAGAAGTCGAAGCAGGGTTTATAGCTTTACACATTCACTCTGCTAGGCAAAATAAAAATGTCAGTGACACGATAAAGAATACAAAATTACTTTTGGATTTAATTAAAATAATCGAAACAGAGTTGGATATAACAATAGGCACTAACGAGTTGACTTATACTAGGCTGATAAATCATCTTAGAACTAGTTTAAATCGAATGGAAGAAAATAAAAACATTAAAAATCCTTTACTTAATATAATTAAAGAACAATTTGCTAAATCTTACCAAATAGCTACTAAGATTGGGGAATGCATTGAAAAGACAAAAAGTGTTGAAGTATCTGACGACGAGTTGGGGTATTTAGCACTTCACATTGAAAGAATTAAAGAAGTAAAAAATATTGATTAGGAGGAATTAATATGAAAAAGTATTTTCAAAGATTAGGTAGTTCGTTAATGCTTCCAGTAGCAGTACTTCCTGCAGCAGCAATACTTTTAGGTATAGGATATGCTATTGACCCAACTGGTTGGGGCGGGGGAAGCCCAATAGCAGCATTTTTAATTAAAGCAGGGGATTCCATTATAGGAAATATGAGTGCATTATTCGCAATCGGTGTAGCTCTTGGAATGTCAAAGGAACGTGATGGAGCAGCTGCACTTAGTGGACTAGTTGGGTATTTAGTTGTTACGACTCTCTTATCTACTGAATCAGTAGCGATGCTCAAAGGGATTGATGTATCTGAAGTAAATGCGGCGTTTTCAAAAATTGAGAATCAATTTGTCGGAATAATTTCAGGATTAACTGCTGCTTCGATGTACAATAGATTTAGTAAAGTCAAGCTACCTGATGCTCTAGCCTTTTTTAGTGGCAAAAGACTAGTACCAATTGTAACATCGGCTATTATGCTATTAGAATCAATGGTTTTATTGTTCGTATGGCCTGTAGTGTATACAGCATTGGTTAATTTTGGAACAACTATTAGTGGACTAGGTTATATAGGAGCAGGACTTTACGGCTTTTTCAACAGGCTGTTAATTCCCACAGGACTGCATCACGCTTTAAATTCTGTATTTTGGTTCGATGTAGCTGAGATAAACGATATCGGAAATTTCTGGGCTGGGACTGGGACAAAAGGCATTACTGGAATGTATCAAGCTGGATTTTTCCCAATAATGATGTTTGGACTAATCGGTGCAGCAATTGCCATATATCAAACAGCTAAACCAGAAAGGAAAAAAGAAATAAAATCACTAATGATGGCAGCTGGATTTGCATCATTCTTGACTGGAGTGACAGAACCTCTTGAATTTTCATTTATGTTTGTAGCACCAGCTCTTTATGTGGTGCATGCAATTTTGACAGGGATTTCATTAGCTGTTAGTGCATTTTTCCATTGGACTGCAGGGTTTGGATTTAGTGCAGGACTTATTGACTTTGTATTAAGTTCCAGGCTTCCTTTAGCTAATAAACCGTATATGCTTATTTTACAAGGCATTGTCTTTGGATTGCTATACTACATTATTTTCAGATTTTTAATAGTCAAATTTAATATTCAAACACCAGGTAGAGAAACTGAAACTTCAGAATTTAAAAATAGTGATGGAATAACAGAGAGATTTACAGATAATTACAGTGATGACTACAACAAGAAAGAATCAAGTGAGAAAGTATCCGGTACGAATGAAAAGTTTGCAAACATAGCTAAAATTATTTATACTAGTTTAGGTGAAGATGAAAATATAGTAAATATTGAAAACTGTACTACACGATTGAGAATAGAAGTAAGGGACATGAATAAAGTAGACTTAGAAAGATTAAAGAGAGCAGACGTCGCTGGAGTTAAAGTGACAGGTCCTTATACTTTGCAGATAGTCATCGGGCTTCAAGTTCAATTTGTGTGGGAGGAATTAGAAAAATTAAAAAACAAATAACTTATAAACAAAGGAAGGTCAGAAGATGTTTAATATTTTTAACAAACAAAGCTCTGTAGTTATATATGCTCCGATGAGTGGGGAGCTAATTGACTTAAATGAATTAGACGATCCTGTGTTCTCAGAGAAAATGGTAGGAGATGGCATTGCGATAAAGCCAAATGAAAATGAAGTATTGTCCCCAGTAAAAGGTACAATAATCCAAGTATTTCCGACAAAACATGCGGTAGGGATTGAAACAAAAGAAGGATTGGAAATTTTGATTCATTTAGGAATCGATACAGTAGAACTTAAAGGAGAAGGATTTAAAGCTTTTGTAAAAGCTGGAGATAAAGTTAATGTCGGCGATAAACTATTAGAGATGGATTTAGAGATTATAAAACAAAAGGGTAAGCTTACTGATACCCCTGTATTAATAACTAATATGGATAGAGTAAAGAAGCTAGAAATCAAAGATAGTAACAATGTAATAGCTGGCAAAGACATAATTATGGAGATAAAACTAAAGGACTAGGAAACTAGTCCTTTAGTTTTACAATAAAATTATATTGTAAAACGATATTTACAATAGTACAATTAAATAAATAGAATTGGGAAAAGAGGTGTGCTATGAAAGATAAATATGTACTTTTTTTAAGAATAACACTAATACTAATAGCTATACCAGTTTTAGTACTTTGCGTGTTTTGGGTGCCTATGATGATGGGATATCTGCCCAATATTGTTGTTATTATTCTATATTTGACAGCTTTACTGTATTTTTATGCACTTTTTAATGCTTCCAATATTTTGACAAGAATTGACAAAAAAGATGTTTTTAGCAATATCTCACTAAATTCCCTGACAAAGATTAAAAATTGTGCCATTGGTATTTCTGCACTATATGTAATCGCTTTACCTTTTTTATATCCGATTGCAGAAGTTGATGATGCACCAGGACTTTTAGGATTTCCGCTGCTCATTATATTTGCTAGCATCGTTATATCAGTATTTTCAGCAGTACTAGAGAAATTATTGGCTGAAGCAATAAAGCTTAAAAATGAAAATGATTTAACTGTTTGAGGTGGAGTTATGGCAATTATAGTAAATTTAGATGTAATGCTTGCAAAAAGGAAAATGAGCGTCACTGAATTATCTGAAAAAGTGGGTATAACAATGGCAAATATTTCGATATTAAAAAATGGAAAGGCAAAAGCTATTAGATTTCAAACATTAAATGCAATTTGCGAGGCCTTGGATTGTCAACCGGGTGATATTTTGGAATACAGAAGGGATTGATTGAACTTAAATTCTAAAAATTTCCACCGATATAATAGATAAGATTAAATCTAACTATTTGTCGGTGGAGGGGAGTGTATGCTTAAAAGCATTGATTTAAAAGTTCTAAATAAAGATAACCGTAAAGAATTGATCCAATCATGCAATGATTTAAAAGACATATTGGAGTTTAAAGATTGGGAGATAATAGTTTTTAATGATGACAATGTACTTGGGTTTCGAATTACTCAAAATATCGATAATAAGACTGATAAATTTCATATAAATAAAAACAACATATACTATTTTAACAGTGATATTGAAGACGACTATATTAAGAAATTAATTAAAGAAAGAAAAGTATTGTTTATTGGGAAAGATGAAAAAGTATCTGAGTCAGAGCTTTACATACCATTGTTTATGAACAAAGATAACAGCAAGATGCTAATAGGCACTCTCCACCTAAAAGGTGGCTATGAGGATATAGATTTACTTATTAGTAAATTAGAAGAGGAAAAAGTATCTTTGTTAGTTGAAAAAATTTCTGATAAATACTCAATTCACTATATAAGCTCATTAGATGAGCAATATTTTAAGAATTTTATTCACTTAATCTTTGAGATAATAAATGAAAAAGACCCTTTGATGAAATCTCATCCTTATAACGTTGCGTACTTATCAAACCTATTGGGACAGACTCTTGGTTTTCCACAAGAAAGGCTTGAAAAGCTGTATATGGCAGCGTTGTTACATGATGTCGGAAAATTATTTATTGACAGCAGAATTTTAAACAAAAAAGGTAGCTTAACAGATGAAGAAAGAAGAGAAATTGAAAAGCATTCAGTGTATGGGTACAATATATTAAAGGATATTCTTAAAAAGAATAATTCGCTTTCAGGGATTGAAGAGATAATATTACAACATCATGAAAGATTTGATGGTTCAGGCTACCCAAATAAGATTAAGGGCAATAGTATTCTACTTGAAAGCAGAATAATATTTTTAGCTGATGCTGTAGATGCTATGCTATCTAAAAGAGCATATAGAGATGAAAGTTCTATTGATAATGTAATAAACCAAGTGAGATTAAACGCTGGAAAACAATTTGATCCTAAATTATCGAGACTTATGATAAATATATTAGTGAACAACAAGAGAATGGAGAATACAATTTTAGAAGAACCTCTGCTCTTAGGGACATTGGTTGTTCCCCAACTTAATGGAATTAAAAACCTTCAAGGGACTTTAATTAAGAAAAACATAGGATATGAATTTAAAGTAAACATAAATGATTTTAAAAATAATGGGGATAGCATAGATAAATCTTCAGAAGCTGTGTTTTACACTCAAAGCAAGGGAATGGTATATGAATACGATATAAAAATCATAAATTGGGAAGACAGCAATATTTATATATCTGATATTACTCCAAAACCATCAGCTAATTTTTTTAGCATGTCCTGGGAAATTGAAGGGAATTTGATTGTTGGCAAGAGCATTGGAACTAAAACAACAATAAATAAAATCGGCGGTGACTCACTAAGCTTTTACATCGATGAAGAAGATGCAGGAGACTTAAATTTAGATGATGTAAATGCGATTGTCATTAAATTTGATGAAGAAAATACACTAGTTCAAGGAGAGATAATAAGAACTATAAAGATTGAAAATAAGATTTATGCAGATTTTAAATTTATTGGAATTCCAGAAGCTACGCGAGATGTGATTTTTAGGCAGATCTTTAAAAAGCAAGCTGAACTAAAAAAGAAAGCAAAGGAGTTGTTTGAAGAATAAGAAATATTCCCTATTATTGATTTTAATGTGTTTATGGAATATAATGGTAACTAAAGGCTTAAAGGGGGATTATCTATGTGGATATTAGTTACTATAGGCGTAATATTTATTTTCCTAGGTTTTGCCGTACATAAACTTAAATGGTATTTTCTCATTTCTGGTTACAATACTATGTCCAAAGATAAGAAAAAGAATGTTGACACTGAAGGATTAGGAAAGTTGATGGGAATTTATATGTACTTTGTGGGAAGTTTATTTATATTGATAGGGATATCTTCTCATTTTTATCCTGAATTTACATCTAGATTCAATGCATTTTTTATAGTTATATTTATAATATCAACTATCTTGCTTTTAATAAAAGCACAAAGATACGATCACAATAAAAGAGAAAATATTTTTAAATCCAAAGATAAAGGTACTTTGATAAGTTTGATAATAACCATACCTATACTCATATTTGTCGGAGTGATGATGTTTAGATCTTTACAACCTGTTGACATGGAGATCGACGAAATAGGAGTGGAGTTTAAGGGCATGTATGGAGAATTATACCGTTGGGAAGAAATTCAAGAACTAGAGTTGAGAGATGATTTGCCAACAATAGAAATGAGGACAAATGGATCAAGTATTGCAGGGAAGAATAAAGGATATTTTAAAACAAAAGAATACGGAAAAGTAAAGCTCTACTTAGATTCTAAAAATCCCCCTTTTATTTACATGAAAGTAGACAGTCAATATATAATTATCAATTTAGGAGAAAAAGAAGAAACTACTAAAGCTTTTGAAAATATGGAAAACTACTATAAAGATTAGAAAAATCAGCTATTTGGTGATAATTTCATTGGTAATCAACCAATAATCCACCAAATAGCTTTTTTTATATTTTTAAGCTTAGTTAACATCACACATTTAAGTTGGCACAATTTTTGCAATATTATATAGCAAATTGATTAGGAGGGAAATATATGAAAAAATCTGTTTCATGGCTACTCATATTCACTATGTTATTAGTTTTTGTAGCAGGATGTTCAAACAGTGAATCAGGAGATTATGAGGATGTATTTTATGGTACTTTTTCAGGAGAATATAAAACCATAAATCCTTATGATTTATCCTCGGTTACAGGATATACAATAATTGCCAATACTATTGATGGGCTTGTGGAAAACGATAAATATGGCATGGTTGTACCGTCTTTAGCTGAAAGTTGGACGAATAATGAAGACTACACGGTGTGGACATTTAAATTAAGACCAGATGTATATTGGGTAGATAGCAATGGCCAAAAGACAGAATACAAAGTGACAGCAGATGATTTCGTTGAGGGCATTAGATACATCGCCGACCCCATGAATGCAGCAAAGAATTTTAAAACAATATCAAGTGTAATTAAAGGCATTTCTGACTATTATTACAATTTAGCTGATATTGATGAAGGCATAGATATTGGAATGACTAGAGAAGAAGTAGAAAATTCATTTGAAGAGACCGTTGGAGTAAAAGCATTAGATGAATACACACTAGAATATACTCTTGATACGTCTACTCCATATTTTCTATCGTATTTAGTAATGGAACTATTTTATCCAGTAGAGAAAGAATTTTTAAATGAAGTAGGAGAAGACTTTGCTACATCAAAAGAAACTCTACTTTATAATGGCGGCTACTACATATCTACGTGGGAAAGAGATAAGTTAATCGTATTGTCTAAGAATGACAACTATTGGGACAAAGACAATATAACTGTAAGAGAAATAAATTTGCAAAAAGTAGGAGATGAAATAACAGGTTTAGAGATGTTTCAAAGAGGAGAGCTTACAAGCTGCTCAGTGTCAGCAGAACAATTGAAAGCTCTAAAAGGGACCGAATGGGAAAAGTATGTTAACTTGAAAGAGAAAAATACAGTCACTTTTTGGTTTACTATGAATTATCAATCTAAAAATCCAGAGTATAAAACATTTGTAAACAATTTAAACTTTAGAAAAGCATTGTTATATGGAATAGATAGAGTTAAAATATCTTCACTTTATGAGCCAAATCAACCTGAATTTTTCATACGAAACACAATTACTCCAGAAGATACTGTATTTGATCCAAATGGAGTAGATTATACTGATTATCCAAATTTAAAACCTTTTAAAGAAAACAATCCTTATGATCCAGAGTTAGCTAAAGAATATATGAAAAAAGCTGTCGAAGAGCTATGCAGTGACGATGGAACTATAAATGGCGTAGAGAGTGGATCGGTTGATATGGACAGGATAGCTAAATTCGACGTAGATGGGGAATTGCCTGTTGATTTAGTTTTAGCTACTACAACAGATCCTGTGGAGACAAAAAAGGCTTTGCTTATCGCTGAGATGTTAAAACAAAATTTAGGTGAAGAGTATGTAAATGTAATAGTTGGATATGCTGCAACTAGTTTCCAAGACGAAGTCTTCAGTCCAATGAATTTTGATTTAGTCGATGATTCGTATAGCTTCAAGTTTGCTGATCCTTCAGCTAATCTTGAAAGACTAACAACTGATGGCAGTTTAAATGAAGGGGGATATACTGTCGAAGAATTTGACAAGTTAGTCGAAGAAGGATCATCAAAGAGTGATTTAGTTGAGAGATACACCATATTCTCAGAAGCTGAAAAATACATGCTGGATAATGTAATAATAATGCCTTATATGACAGGTGGAGGGTCTTACTATATGAGTAAAGAGGTTCCTTTCCAAACTCCAAAAGGACAATTTGGGTTGACAAAATACAAAATGAAAGGCTCAAAAATTCAGTCTGATCCAGTTACTAAAGAACAATATGAACAATTAAAAGCACAACACGAAGAAGAAATTAAGAAATTATTCCAAGAAGGGAATTAGGTATGAAAAAATACATTCTCAAAAGATCAGTTCAATCATTTATTACTATATGGATAGTCATATTTGTTGTATTCATGCTGCTGAGATTGATGCCCACTTCGGGTTATTTTACAAGGGATGACTATTTGACTATGACTGAAGAAATGAGGCATGCATATTTAAAGAGCATAGGTGTATTGGACCCACCACTGACACAATTCAAAAATTTCATAGTGAATATATTTCATGGAGATTTAGGAAGAAGCATAACTGTATACCCTAAATTAAGCATAACTACAATATTAAAAGAAAAGATAAGCTACTCTGCTGTATTTGGATTTGCAAGTATAGTTATCAGCATGGGCCTAGGTATACCGATGGGTATACTCATGGCCCGATACAAGGGAAAGATCGTAGATAACCTTGGAACATTTTACTCAGTTATCGTAAGAGCTGTGCCAAGTCTTATATATTTGTTCTTGTTTCAAGTTTGGGTGTCTAAAATACTTGACTTGCCAATGCTGTTTTATAAAGACAGGCCTGAATCTTGGATATTACCAGCAATTTCCATGTCATTGTCAAGTATAGCCTGGTATGCAATTTGGTTAAGAAGATTTATGGTAGACGAAGCTAATAGAGACTATATAAAGTTTGCGCAGGTTAAAGGCCTTTCAGAAAGTTATGTAATGAGAAAACATGTTCTTCGAAATGCATTTGTACCAATTGCTATTGGGATACCATCTGATTTGCTATTGATCATTTCAGGATCATTAATTATCGAAAACTTATATTCGATACCGGGAATGGGAGGGCTCTTGATAGATTCAATAAAGCAGATGGATAATAATTTAGTACAAGTGCTTGTGTTGATTTATTCAGTTCTTTCAGTTTTAGGTGTATTTTTAGGAGATCTGCTTATAGTGTTTATAGATCCTAGAATAAGGCTTACAGAGAGTGAGGATTAAGAGATGGATAAGATGTATTATAATGGAGTGGATTTAACCGATGACTTATTTGATGAAATACCACTAGATGAGCATTTATCAGAAGAAAGTGGTTATTCTAATTACTCCTACTGGAGATCTACTTTTAGAACTTTTTTTAAAAGCAAACTCAGTATATTTTTAGTGGCAGTTATTGTTGTATTGAGCGTATTTAGCTTTTTGTATCCTGTTATCTCTGATGTAGATCCTCAGCAAGTTACTTTAGATATGGATAAATGGAATGTAAATGCAAACAGCACAAATTGGTTTGGCACAGATGGGCTTGGAAGAGATATATGGTCAAGAACATGGTATGGGACAAGAAATTCCTTGCTATTAGCGCTTGTAATCGCATTGATAGAAGTAGGAGTAGGAAGCATTGTTGGAGCTGTATGGGGATATGTTAGAAAGATTGATCCGTTTATGATTGAACTTTACAATATAATAACAAATATCCCATCTACGGTGTACTTAATACTTCTATCTTATATACTCGAACCAAGTTTCACTACTATAGTGATTGCACTAGCGTCAAGCGGATGGATTGTAGAGGCTAAATTCATGAGAAATAAAGTACTTTCCCTAAGAGAAAGTGAATATAATATTGCTTCGCAGTGCTTAGGAACACCATTAAAAAGAATTGTCACTAAAAATATCATACCTCATCTAGTAAGTTTGATTATAATGGAAGCAGCATTGACCGTGCCCTATTCCATAGGTTCAGAAGTTTTCTTAGGTTTTGTTGGATTGGGATTGCCTCTAGATACGGTCACTTTGGGAAATATGGTAAATCAAGGCAGAGCAAATTTTATGCTCTATCCTTATCAAATGCTCTATCCAACTTTAGTCTTATGCATCATAACAATTTCATTCTATATCGTAGGGAATAAATTTGCTGATGCATCTGATCCTAAGAATCACGTGTAGGAGGAAATATGGATACTAAAATATTAGAAGCTAAAAATATAGTAATAAAATTTAATCTTCGTGGGAAAATATTAACTGCTGTGAGAAATTCTTCATTGGATCTATACAAAGGAGAAACTTTAGCAATTGTTGGTGAAAGCGGATCAGGCAAGAGCGTATTTACAAAATCATTTGTCGGAATGCTAGACAAAAATGGTTGGATAGATCAAGGAGAGCTCATTTATGACGGGAAGGATTTAGCAAAGTTCAAAACAGAAAAAGAGTGGTTAACCATCAGAGGCAAAAAAATTGCGATGGTTTTTCAAGATCCAATGACTTCCTTGAATCCGCTTAAAACTATTGGAGAACAAATAAGAGAGGTAATCACTTGGCATAGGAATACCCCTAAAGATGAAGCTAAGAAAGAAGCAATTGAGATTTTAAAAATGGTTGGCATAGATGATACAGAAAAAAGATATAAGCAATATCCTCATGAATTCTCTGGAGGTATGAGACAAAGAGTTGTCATAGCTACAGCAATAGCTTGTAGGCCGGAGATATTGATTTGTGATGAACCAACTACAGCTTTAGACGTCACTATACAAGCACAGATATTAAAGCTCATAAAACATTTACAAAAAGAACTTAACATGACAGTAATTTACATAACTCATGATTTAGGTGTAGTAGCAAATGTGGCTGATAGAGTAGCTGTCATGTATGCAGGGCAAATAGTTGAATATGGTCTTAGCAATGAGATTTTTAAAGATCCAAAACACCCATATACTAAAGCACTTTTACTATCATTACCTCAACTAGGGTTAAAAGGGGAAGACCTTTACTATATAAAAGGAACTCCTCCAAACTTGTATAAAGAGATTAAAGGCGATGCATTCGCACTGAGAAATCCCCATGCTCTAAAGATTGATACAATGTATGAACCACCATTTTTTAAAGTGTCAGAGACTCATTATGCAAAGACTTGGGCATTGCATGAAAAAGCTCACGACAATTTAGTCATTGAGAAACTAGAGCATAATGGAAAACAAAAAAAAGAAGAAAATAAAAAGAATGCAAAAAAAGAAGTCTTAGTTTCACTGAAGAATGTTACGGTAAAATTTAAGCTTGACGGTAAACAATTTAAAGCTGTTGAAGATGTTAGTTTTGATATTTACAAGGGCGAAACTTTTTCGTTAGTAGGTGAAAGTGGATCAGGAAAGACAACAATTGGCAGAGCTATTATGAAAATTCACCCTATATCAGAGGGAGAAATATATTTTAAGGATAAGCTAATAAGCAAAAAATTGAAAAAAGATGATATAAAGAATTTTAGACAGAGTGTGCAGATGATCTTCCAAGACCCTATGGCATCTCTTAATGAAAGAGCAAAAGTTGATTATATTGTTTCTGAAGGACTTTATAACTTTAAATTATATGAAGACGAATTAGATAGGAAGAGAAAGGTTGAAAAAGCTATGGAGGAGGTAGGACTCTTAAAAGATTTTTTAACCAGATTTCCACATGAATTTTCTGGTGGTCAAAGGCAGAGGATAGGTATAGCAAGGGCACTGGTTATGGAGCCAGAGTTTATAATCGCAGATGAGCCTATTTCAGCATTAGATGTTTCTATCAGAGCTCAAATTATAAATTTACTCAATAAGTTAAAGCAAGAGCGAGACTTAACGTATTTGT
>DAONLG010000004.1:0-31062 GCA_035406565.1 Soehngenia sp. | reverse complement strand
CTTTAGTTCCTCTTACTGCTATAGCCTTCAATTTTTTAGAACCCATTATTGGACCTGTGCCGCCTCTTGCAGGAGCACGATGTCCGTCATTAATAGGGCAAGAAATCAATGAAACTCTCTCACCTGCAGGACCAATTGCAGTAACTCTTACTTTTGGCTCGCCAGTTTCTTCTTTTAATGCTTCCCAAACTTCTTTTGTATCCATTCCCCATAGATGAGACGCATCTCTTATCTCAACTTTTCCGTCATTGATGTAGATGTACACAGGCTTTGGAGATATCCCTTTGATAAACAAAGCATCATACCCTGCTTTTTTAAGCTCAGGTCCAAAGTATCCCCCTGAATTTGCATCATTCCATCCGCCAGTTATCGGGGATTTATTTACAACGGTGTATCTGCCACCAAACCAAGCTTTTGTGGCGCTTGTTGGACCAGTTATAAAACCGATTACACTATCTGGACCAAGTGGGTCAGTGCCGGGTTTCATCATATCATAGAGCATTTTAGCCCCAAAACCATAGCCACCGATGAAGTTTTCTGCGAGTTCCTTAGGAGTTTCTCTTTCCTCGATATCTCCGATCGACAAATCGATAAATAACATTTTACCTGCATAACCGTAAAGCATTTTCATCTCTCCTTTCAGGTTTAAAAACTATAATTGGTCACGCCTAATCTGTTAACTTTATTATATTACTACTATAGAACTTTACCAAGTATTATTTAGGCTTGCCTAAAATTAAACAATAAAAAAGAGCAAGGTCATTCCCTTGCCCACTTACAATTCTCTTTTAAATGAGATATTACTTCCTCAATTTTTATAGCGTTTGCAATTTTTTTAGCTTCTTCATTGATTTCTTTTATTTGAGCTTCATCAACTTTTAGCATTGTAAACAAGAGCTTATTTACAGTAGTTGCTAACTTTTCATAAGTCATTTTGATTTTGCCTTCCCTTATGCTTAGAAGTAGTTCAGACTCTGCTCCAACTGCAACAGTTAAAGCTAATAACATCTGATATCTTGTGATTGAAAGGTTATCATATTCGATAATTTTGTAATAAGAATCTATATATTTTTCGGTTTTCACTTTTGTCAATTCTCTACTTGACATCATCTCTGTTAAGAAATTCAAGCTCTCATCAGTTGATGTCATAGTCTTATAAAAGAGTATATTTAAGAGTGCTAGATAAGTGTAGCCTTTTACTTCATCTTTATAATTTTTTTCAACATAGTTATATAATGCATCTAAAACATCTTCATACATTTCTATGACGATATCCTCTTTTTGATTGTAATAATAATGTAAAAGACCTTTATTTATTTGTGACGTAGTTGCAATCTCTCTAGTAGTGGTATTCTTAAAACCCTTTTCTTTAAATAATCTGTATGAATTTTTTAATATATTATCTCTTTGTATTGCAGCACGATCCATTTCAACCACCACCATATTGAATTACTATCTATTTTAGTATAAACAATTTTAATAAAACTGTCTATTTGTATATTGGATAAGATAGTGTGAATTAATCATTTCCTAACAGTAATTTACAATATCAATTATTTACAAAAGATTGACAAGCCTAATATAATGTGATATTCCTATATTAAGATTTTTACTGAAAATTCTAATAAATCTATTTCGATAAAAATCTATTAGGGGAATATGGCTATTGTTGAATTTGTAGATGAACATAAGGAGGTTTTTATGAAAAGAGTATTTGGATTTGGTACGTTTACTAATAGAACTATATGTTCAGCTTTGCTTGTATTAAGTTTTGTACTTTTATATACATTCATATATTTAGGAAGCTATAGCATTGACCAAAACGGAAGCCAACTTTCTATGGATATATATATTTTTTATACGAAATACTTATTACCTATTGTTATTCTAGTATGGGTGAAATTCGTTTGTGAATTATTTTATAAACTGTTAGAGAAAGAATAGACTCATAATTGATTTAAATTGCGATGTTTTGTGGTAATAAACCGTATCTTTGAACATTTAGATGAATTATTATATTCCCCTATTTTCAACTTAAGCCTCTGAATTTACAAGTGTAACTATAACCATCCTCTTAAGGTATGATGTAAATACCTCAAAGGATGGTTATTATTCTATCAATCTCAAGCCTTGACATTAGCTGATTTAGAGTGATATTATACAAGAAACGAATGGAGAGAATAGTATGAAAAGTAGAAAAACTTTTTTCTTGATTTTATTGTCATTGATTCTTGTTTTAAGTGCTTGTACTTCAACACCGGCAGAAGAAAATACAAGCGAGAACAATACTGAAAATGAGACGACGACTCCTGCTGGTAGCATTATCTTAGCTACAACAACTAGCACACAGGACACAGGATTATTAGATTATTTACTTCCATTGTTTACAGAGGAGACAAATATCGAGGTCAAAACAATTGCGGTTGGTTCAGGCAAGGCAATTCAAATGGCTAGAGATGGAGAAGCAGATGTGCTGTTAGTCCATGCAAAAGCAGATGAATTAAAGCTTGTAGAAGAGGGATATGCAACTGAGAGAAGAGATGTGATGTACAATGACTTCATCTTAGTAGGGCCATCTGACGGCAAATTGCAAAAAGGAGAAGATATTTCTAGTGCACTTAAGGAAATCAGCGACAATAAACTTAGTTTTGTTTCAAGAGGCGATGACTCAGGTACGCATAAAAAGGAGTTAGAGCTTTGGAAACTAATAGGAATAGAGCCAAGCGGAGAATGGTATATCGAAACTGGCAGTGGAATGGGAGATACACTAAAAGTTGCTGATGAAAAAAGAGCTTATACATTAGCAGATAGAGGTACTTATTTGAGTTTAAAGGATACATTAGATTTAGATATAATTGTAGAAGGCGATGAAAATTTATTTAATCAATATGGCGTGTTACCAGTCAACCCTGAGAAGTTTGAAACAATTAACTATGATGGAGCAGTTAAATTCATGGAATGGATCACAAGAGATGATATTCAAAAGCTAATCGGAGAATATGGCATAGAAGAATATGGGCAAGCATTGTTCATTCCTAATTACAAATAGCAAATATATTTAGAGGTGCAATATGGATTATTTATTGGACGGCTTTATAAAAGCTATAGAATTGTTGGTGAGTTTTGACAAAGAGATTTATGAAATAATTGGACTTTCACTCTTTGTTTCAACATCTGCAACTTTAATTGCCTCATTCATATTTGTACCTTTAGGCTGTTATTTTGGATTAAAGGATTTCAAACACAAGAGGGGCTTTTCGAGGTTAGTTTACACATTTATGAGCATACCATCTGTCATAGTGGGGTTAGTTGTAGCTTTATTATTTACGAGAAATGGGCCTTTAGGGTTTTTGGGGATAATGTACACTCCAAAAGCTATGATACTAGCACAGACACTTTTAGTATTGCCATTGATATTTGGGCTTACATACAATCTGGCGATGCACAGAGGTATGGATTACAAGAGAGTAGTAAAGACTTTAGGTGGAGGAGATTTTCACTCCACCATTCTTATAATTAGAGAACTAAATTCAGATATCATAGCAAATATTGCCACTTCATTTTCAAGGGCTATTTCTGAAGTTGGTGCTGTGATGATAGTAGGAGGGAACATAAAAGGACAAACTAGAGTGATGACTACTACTATATCTATGATGAATTCAAGAGGAGATTATCCAATGGCAATAGCTCTTGGGATCATTCTGTTGTTGATATCTTTCGCCATACACAGCATAATATATTCTTTCAATACGGAGGATTAAATGGAAATAAAGTTAAGAAATTTAAAGAAGTACTTCAAAGACAATTTAATTTTAGATATAGGTGATTACACCTTTAAGAAAGGACAAATAACAGGATTAAGAGGGCCAAATGGAGCTGGTAAAACCACCCTATTAAATATCATTGCTGGTTTAGACTTACAATACGAAGGGGAAGTATTATATGATGGTGAGCTGTTAGATGAAAAAAAGCAAAAAGAAATAACTCAAGTTTTTCAAAAGCCATTTTTGTTCAAGCGCAAAGTCAAAGATAACATTAAATATCCAATGCTGATAAGAAGATTAGACAAAGCTGAAATTGAAAAAAGGACTTTAGAATTAGCTAAAGCTTTAGATATAGAGGATTTATTGAATAAGAGGGGAAATCAATTATCAGGTGGTGAAGCACAAAAGGTCGCTTTAGCAAGAGCCTTGGCGATAAGACCAAAGTTACTGCTATTAGATGAACCCACTTCAAGCATTGATGAAAAAGCTATGATCACTATAGAAAATTGTATATTGAATTTTCACAAGCAATCAAATGCCACCGTGATCATTGTGACACATGATGTTATTCAATCAGATAGAATCTGCGATGAGGTAGCATTTATAGAACGAGGGAGGATTTCTTAGTGGAATTTTTTAAATGTATATTGGTTGAAGAAGCTATAAATATCATAAATGAGGAGTTTAAAGACTATAAATTGGAATCTGAAATTGTAGACTTAGATAACGCTTATGACAGAGTACTTTATGAAGATGTGATATCTAAAGAGTTTGTGCCAGAGTTTGACAGGTCAACAGTCGATGGATATGCGATTGTGGCGGAAGATAGCTATGGAGCTACAGACACTATACCAACTGTATTAGAAATCATAGGAGAAGTCAAAATGGGGGAGGCAGCAGATTGGGTAATTTCCAGTGGTAAATGTGTTTATGTGCCAACAGGCGGGATGATACCAAAAGGTGCCAATGCCGTCATCATGATAGAAAACACTGAAAAGATGGATGAAAACACTCTCTTAGTCCAGAAGCCCGTTAGGATACAAGAAAACATAATTAAACGTGGGGAAGATATTAAAGAAGGAGATGTTGTAATAGAGAGAGGGAGGAAATTAAATCCTGCTCACATAGGTGCTTTAGCAAGTCTTGGCATATCAAAAGTACAGGTGTTTAAAAAACCAAAAGTATTCATCATATCAACAGGAGATGAAATAATAGGGATAGAAGATAAATTAGAGTTTGGGAAAATTAGGGATATCAATTCGTATAGTCTAAAAGCACAATCGAAAAAAGCAGGTCTAGAAGTAGTGGGAAATGTAGTTGTAAAAGATGATTTTGCACAATTGAAAGAGGCTATTTCATATGGGGTAGAAATAAGCGATATTGTACTTCTTTCAGGGGGAAGCTCAGTTGGGGAAAGAGATTTCACTAAAGAGGCTATAAAGTCTTTAGGGGGAAAAGGGATACTTGCTCATGGAATTTCGATAAAACCCGGTAAACCTACGCTTATTGCAAATGCAAAAGGGAAACTAGTCGTTGGACTTCCAGGGCATCCAGTATCAGCTATAACTGTATTTACAGCAGTCGTAGAACCGTTTATAGAGAAACTATACTCCTTAAATACTATAAAACCGACCATATTTGCTCAGATGACTGCAAACTTTCCGTCTGCACCAGGTAAAGATACATATGTGTTTGTAAACATAAAAAAAGAAGAAGGAAAGTACTATGCTACACCAAAGTTTGGAAAGTCAGGAATGATAACAAACCTTTCAAAGGCTGATGGTTACATTGTCATAAAAATTCACGAAGAAGGAGTCAACAAAGGAGATATAAGAGAAGTCTATCTATTGTAGGAGGGTTTAAATGAGTAGAAAAGCATATATTGATAATATAGATGTAAATGTGGCAATTGATGAGTATTTTAAAAAATTAGAAATCATACCCAAAGAAGAACAGATAAAGGTAAGGGACTCTTTAAACAGGGTAACTTCAAAGGCAGTGTATGCAAAGCTTTCATCACCTAGTTACAATTGTGCCGCTATGGATGGCATAGCAGTTATATCAAATAACACATTGGGAGCAACAGAGAGTGAACCTAAGCTTTTGAAACTAAATCAAGACTTCATATATATAAATACTGGAAATCCAATAAAAGATCCTTTTGATGCAGTGATCATGATAGAGGATTGTATAATTATTGATCAAGAGCATATCGAAATTTTATCACCTGCATATCCATATCAGCATATAAGGCAAATTGGAGAGGACATCGTCGCTACAGAGATGATTTTACCGTCAAAACACAAGATAAGGCCTGTAGATATTGGAGCCCTCATCTCAGGAGGGATTGATGAGATAGAGGTATATAAAAAACCAAAAGTTGCCCTTATTCCAACAGGAAGTGAAATAGTTGAAAATGTTGATGAAGTAGTAGAAGGGAAAATCATTGACTCAAATTCATATGTATTTGAAAATTTAATATTAGAATTAGGGGGAGTTTCAAACAAAACTTCAATTGCAGTAGATGAATATGAAACAATAAAGGAAAGAGTTTTAGAAGCTGTTGAAGATAATGACATAGTATTAATAAATGCAGGTTCATCAGCAGGTACGATGGATTACACAGTAGATGTAATAGACGAAATTGGTGAAGTGGTAGTTCATGGAGTTGCCATGAAACCAGGAAAACCAACTATTTTAGGGATAGTAAAAGGAAAACCTGTCATAGGGATACCAGGATATCCAGTGTCGAGTTATTTAGTGTTTGATGTTTTTGTAAAACCTGTTGTACTAAAATTCTTAGGACTTGAAGATGATAAAGATGAGATTGCAAAGGCAACCCTTACTAAAAGAGTAGTTTCATCGCTTAAAAATGAAGAAATAATCAGGGTAACACTAGGCTTTGTTGAGGACAAACTCATTGCAACACCTCTGCAGTCTGGGGCAGGAGTAATCATGAGTTTAGTAAAAGCAGATGGGCTGTGTCGAATACCAAGGAATGTAGAAGGCTATGACGCCTCAGATATAGTAGATGTAAAGCTATTAAAACCACTTCATCAGATAAAAGAAAGCCTTGTGTCTATTGGAAGCCATGATATATGCATGGACATCATATCGGACATGATGAAGCTTAAATCTACTCATGTAGGAAGCATGGGAGGTATACTATCTTTAAAACGCAAAGAATGTCATTTAGCACCAATTCATCTATTAGATGCAGATACAGGTCAATACAATATCAGCTATGTAAGAAGATATTTTAATGGTGAAAAGATGGCACTTATAAAAGGCCTAAATAGAATACAGGGCTTTATAGTAGAGAAAGGAAATCCTCTAAATATACAATCGGTCAAGGACTTAGCAAGAGAAGATGTAGTATTTGCAAACAGGCAAAGGGGTTCTGGCACTAGAGTGCTATTAGATTATGAACTAGAAAAGAACAATGTAGATCCAGAAAAAATAAAGGGCTATAAAAGAGAATTCTCAACTCATATGGCTGTTGCTGCTGCAGTTAAAAACAAGAGTGCAAATGTAGGATTGGGTGTTTATTCAGCTAGTAAAGCTTTGGATTTGGATTTTTATCCATTAAAACCCGAAGAATATGATTTTCTAACATATGAAAAGAACTTAGAAGATGATAAATTGAAACAATTTATTGAGATATTAAAGAGCGAGGAATTTAGATCTAGAGTTGATGCTTTAGGTGGATACGGATTTGAGCGTACAGGTGAAATAATAATTATAGAATGACGGTGATTTTATGAAAGATGGGTATGGAAGAGAGATAGACTATTTGAGAGTTTCCCTTACTGACAGATGCAATTTAAGATGTGTATACTGCATGCCTGAAAATGGTATAGAAAATAAACTGCCGCATGAAGCTATGCTCACTCTAGAGGAAATGTATCAGATAATAAAGGCTTTCGTAAATACTGGAGTAAAAAAGATCAGATTTACGGGAGGAGAGCCCTTAGTAAGGCTTGGAGCTGTAAGCTTGATAGAAAGAGTAAGCAAAATAAAAGCTGTTAGGGAAATCACAATGACTACAAATGGAATATTACTTGAGGATTTTATAGAATCTCTTAAAAAAGCAGGACTTGATAGAGTAAATATAAGCCTCGACACTTTAGACAAAGAAAAATACAAAGAAATCACAAGAGGTGGGGATATACAAAAGGTAAAAAGAGCTATTATTAAAGCCATTGAATATGATTTAAATCCAGTAAAATTAAACACAGTATTGATCGGTGGATTTAATGATGATGAAATAGAGGATTTTGTGAATTTAACTTTAAATTATCCGATAGACGTTAGATTTATTGAACTTATGCCAATAGGAGAAGCTCAAAATTTTGCTAAAGCTAAATTTATCCCAAACTCTACAGTATTAACTAAAGTGAGTGCATTAGAAAAAATAGAAAATGAAGATGTTCACTCACCTGCACAATACTATAAGCTCCCAAATGCTATGGGGAAAGTTGGGCTTATAAATCCGATAAGTTGTAAATTCTGCAAAGACTGCAATAGAGTCAGGCTCACTTCAACAGGAAAGTTGAAATTGTGTTTGCACTCAGATAGAGAGATAGATTTAAAGAAATACCTTCATGAAGGTCAAAATTTAGAAGATGTAATTAGCGAGGCTATTTTGTCTAAGGAAAAAGAACACGAATTAGAGAAGAATATAAGTATAAAGAGAAACATGAATGAAATCGGGGGATAATATGGAATTTACACATTTTAATGCTGAAGGTTTACCTAAGATGGTAGATGTTGGGGATAAAGAAGAAACTGAAAGAGCTGCTTTAGCTTATGGGAAAATAACAGCTAAGAAAGAAACTATAAGTTTAATTAGAGAGGGAAAGATTAAAAAAGGAGATGTCTTGTCGGTTGCTCAAGTAGCAGGAATAATGGCAGCTAAAAAGACAAGTGAGTTAATTCCGATGTGTCACAATATATTTTTATCTTCTGTCGATATGACTTTTAACTATGGAGAAGATTTCATTGAAGTTTATTCTAAGGTAAAGACAACAGCAAAAACAGGAGTTGAAATGGAAGCTTTGAATTCTGTGACTACTGCATTGCTTACGATATACGATATGGCTAAAGCAATAGACAGGGCTATGGTAATAGGTGATGTAAAACTGATAAAAAAAACAGGAGGAAAATCAGGAGTATTTTTAAGTAAGCTCAAAGGGAAAGTCGTTTCAATAAACATTTCCGATACCAAAGGAGTTGTAAAAGTACCAATTGAAAAAGGAGAATTTATAGAGGAGTTTGGACTCAAAGGTGACGCACATGCTGGGAAATGGCACAGACAAGTAAGTTTACTTGGGGTTGAGAGCATAGACAAAATGAAAAGAGAAGGCCTTTATGACTTACAATTAGGAGATTTTGCTGAAAATATAACGACATCAGGCATACTCTTGTACGAACTTCCAGTTGGAACAATACTAAAGGTGGGCGAATGCGAGCTTGAAGTAACTCAAATTGGGAAACAATGCCATGAGGGTTGTGCGATTAAAAAAAAGGTTGGAGATTGTGTCATGCCTAGAGAAGGTATATTTGCAAGAGTTTTAAAAGGCGGAGTAATAAAAGCGGGAGATGACATAGAAATTTGTTGACAATATAATATCATTTTGTTAATATAATGACAAAGAATAGTTTTCCGTTTTATCGAGGGTATCCTTGATGAGATGGAATAAAACTTAGCTAATACCTAAGCTTTGAGAGTTATCTTTAAGCTTTAAGGGATTTAGGGTTTTGTCATGACTTTAACTTCCCTTGTGGGAAGTTTTTTTGTTAGGGGTGAAAATGTGAAAAAAATAGCAGTGATAAGTGCACTTTTAGAAGACAGTGTAAATACTCAGCATGAATTCAATAAAATCGTAGCTAATTACAAAGACATTATAAAAGGCAGGATGGGGATACCCTTTAATGAATACGATGTATCCGTCATCACGTTGGTAGCAGTTGGTGATATCGATGAAATAAATAGCTTCACAGGTAAACTTGGGAATTTAAAGAACTGTTCCGTAAAGACATCTATTTCTAAAAAGGACGTGTGATTGTGAGAGACATCTTAAATAAGCTTTATGAAACCAATGACTTAGAGATGGATGAGCTCAGGTATCTGATTGAAAATGCTGATTTAGAGACAATCAACGATATAAAACACCATGCTAAAGCACTCACTTTAAGAATATATGGAAATAAAATTTACATCAGAGCATTATTAGAGTTTTCAAATTACTGCAGACAAAATTGCATGTATTGCGGGCTGCGAAAAGATAATTCTAAAGTCGATAGATTTAGGCTCTCAAAAGACGAAATCATAAATGCTGTTAAAAAAGCATATGATTTTGGATATAGATCATTTGTGATGCAAAGTGGAGAAGACGAGTATTACACAAGAGAAATTTTATCAGACATCATCAAAACATTAAAAGAAAATTTTAAAGGCATAGCGATTACCCTTTCGATTGGAGAGCGAAGTTTTGAAGAATACGAAGCATTTAAAAAAGCTGGAGCAGATAGATTCTTATTAAGGCATGAAACCGCTGATAAAAGACAATATGAAAAACTTCATCCTGGCATGAGCTTTGAAGAGAGGAAAAGGTGCTTATGTGATTTAAAAGATTTAAATTACCAAGTGGGAGCTGGGTTTTTAGTAGGGCTGCCTAACTCAAATTCAACTACTATGGCACAAAATCTTATATTTTTAAAAAAGTTACAACCTCATATGGTTGGCATAGGTCCATTGATAATACATAAAGACACGCCATTAAAATACTATAAAAATGGTTCGGTAGAAGATACTTTATTTTATCTATCACTGACAAGACTTCTTCTGCCAAAAGCTATGCTTCCAGTGACAACTGCGGTGAATACTTTAGACAAAAATGGTTTAGAAAAAGGGATTGAGTCCGGCGGAAATGTTCTCATGCTAAATTTATCACCTCAGGAAGTAAAAGAAAAATATGAACTATACAAAAATAGGGAGACAAAAAGCGTTTATGATTTAGACAAAGTCGCTGAGAGATTAGAAAGCATTGGATATCAAGCTTATATAAATAGAGGTGACCACATAGATTGGTCGAAAGAGGAGGAATAAAAAATGGAGAAGGCAGGAAATGAATTAAAAAGTTTTATCGATGATGAAAGGATATTTTCTCTATTGGAGGAAGGGAAAAGGGCAACAAGAGAAGAAATACTAGAGATCATTCAAAAATCATTATCTAAGCAGAGATTAGATCCAATAGAGACTGCAAAGTTGATAAATGTAGAAGATGAGGAATTGCTAAATGAAATATTTAAAGCTGCAAATATCCTAAAAGAAGAAATCTACGGAGATAGAATTGTATTTTTTGCACCGTTGTATATTGGGAATAAATGTATAAACAACTGTAGATACTGCGGGTTTCAAAGAGACAATACAGCGATAGAAAGAAAGACACTTACTTTAGATGAACTAAGAGAACAAGTAAAAATACTTGAAAGTAAGGGACATAAGAGGCTGATCTTAGTCTATGGAGAACATCCTGATTACGATGCAGATTTTATTGCAGAAACTATGAAAACCGTATATGACACTAAAAACGGGAATGGAGAGATAAGAAGAGTAAACATAAACGCAGCACCTATGGAAGTTGAGGACTACAAAAAACTAAAAGAAGCAGGCATAGGGACATTCCAAATATTCCAAGAGACCTATCACCAAGAAACATATAGTTACCTTCATCCTCAAGGCGATATGAAAGGAGACTATTTATATAGGCTCTATGGTCTAGACAGAGCCATGGAAGCGGGGATTGACGATGTCGGCATAGGAGCGCTGTTTGGTCTTTATGATTGGAGATTTGAGGTGATGGGATTATTATTCCATGCAATTCACTTGGAAGAAAAATTTGGAGTAGGGCCTCACACTATTTCATTTCCAAGAATTGAACCAGCTTTAAACAATGAGTACTACGATCAAACACAATACAAAGTATCTGATGAAGACTTTAAAAAAATAGTTGCTATTTTAAGGCTATCTGTTCCATATACAGGAATGATATTAACCGCTAGAGAAACTAAAGAAGTGAGAAAAGAAATAATTCCCTATGGGATTTCTCAAATAGATGCTGGATCGAGGATAGGAATTGGCGGATATACATTAGATACTCTAATTCCAACAAAAGAACAATTTCAACTGGGGGACACGAGAGACCTTGATGATGTAGTTAGAGAGATGTCAGAGATGAACTTTTTGAGTTCATTTTGCACAGCTTGCTACAGGTCTGGCAGAACTGGTGAAGACTTTATGTGCATAGCAAAGCCCGGAGATATACAGCATTTTTGTGCTGCAAATGGGATATTGACTTTTAAAGAGTATTTGATTGACTACGCAAGTCCCGAAACTAAAGTGATGGGCGAGAAGATGATTGAAAAAGAATTAGAAAAAATAGGAAAAGAAAGTCCAAATAGGAGAGAGCTGATAGAGAATAAGATTAAACTCATTGAAGAAGGACAAAGAGATGTATACATTTAAGAGGGGAAAACATGGAAAAGACACCAAATTCAAATAGAGTTACAATTTCAATTTTTGGCAACAGAAATGCAGGCAAATCATCATTATTAAATGCAATCGCAAATCAAGAGGTTTCGATTGTAAGTGATGTAAAGGGTACGACCACAGATCCAGTAAAAAAAGCTATGGAAATGATACCAGCAGGGCCAGTATTGTTCATAGATACAGCGGGGATTGACGATGAAGGAGAACTTGGAAGTTTAAGAATAAAAAAGAGCTTACAAATTTTACGAAGGACTGACATAGCTTTATACATTATAGATGCATTAGATGTAGATGATAAAAGTCTAGGAGAAATTGAAAAAGAGTCAAACTATTATGACATACCCCTGCTAAAAGTAGTAAATAAAACCGATTTATTGGAAGAAGAGAGTTTAGTTAAATTAAAAGAAAAATATCACGATGCGATATTTATTTCCACTAAAAATGAAAAAGACATAGATCTATTAAAAGCAAAGATCATAGAATTGATCAAATCCCTAGATGAGGATAAACCAATTGTAGGAGATATATTAAATCCTTATAGCAATGTGATTTTAGTAATTCCCATAGATAAACTAGCGCCAAAAGGAAGACTCATATTGCCGCAAGTTCAGACATTAAGGGATTTACTTGACCATGGCATAAAGAGCTATGTAGTGAGAAATACTGAATTAGAAAGTGCATTGAAAGATATTAAAAAGGTGGATTTAGTCATCACAGATTCACAAGCATTTAAAGAAGTGGATCAAATTGTACCAAAAGATATACCTCTTACTAGTTTTTCAATTCTCTTTGCAAGGCAAAAGGGAGAATTAAACGAATTTGTAAAAGGAGTTAAAGCTATTGAGCGATTGAATCAAAATTCTAAGGTTTTGATTGCTGAAAATTGCACACACAATACAAACCATGAAGATATTGGAAGAAAAAAAATACCAAATCTAATAAGAAAAAAAACAAATCTTGACATTCAATTTGATTTTAGAAGCGGATATGATTTTGAAGAAAACTTAAGCGACTATGATCTGATAATTCACTGCGGTGGATGCATGGTAAATAGAAGGGAAATCCTATCACGCATAAGATTAGCGAAAGAAAGAAAGACACCTATTACAAACTATGGAATTACAATAGCATATCTAACAGGCATACTGGATAGAAGCATTGAGGTATTTAAAGAAAGAGTATAAGGAAAATCCTTATACTCTTTTTTCATACGCCCCTTTGTCTTTCTCTCAAAATATTTTCAGAGACTTCTTTACCGATGTCAATATCATCTTCTTTGGGATTTAAGCCAACATCTTCCCTGAGATCATCTGGTAAATCATCAATATCTTTTTTTTCATCATCACTTTCCACAGGATAGTAGAAACCATCTTCTCTGAGCTCGTATTTACTTTTGTAATTAGGGTCAACTAAGAGAACTAATCTTCCGTTTTTAACTTCGTCATAGTATTTTTTCTTTTCTTCCTCGGATAGCTCTAAACGATTGAGAGCATCAATTACAGAATCTTCTCCACTTAAAAAACTCTTAAATCTATCCCATAAAGATACATCGTCTTCTTTTATCAGCACATCAGTACTTCCCTTTATCATAGATATATTTTCTTCTTTATTAGCTATTACATACATGTCTTGTTCTTCATAACCAAGAAGTTCCAGCTCTGTTATTCTCTTCAAAAGACTTAATTCATCTTCAAATACTTCTATTTTTTTATCTAACATACTATCACTCTCCTTGATTTATTAATACCCCAAAATAAGGCTAAAAAAGTCGGGAAATGTGCCGACTTTTTTAGAAGGAGGAAAAAAGATCATTTGCATTAAGCATAAGCTTCATCAACTTTGATATAGCTGAGTTCTTTGGTATCTTTAATTATCTCATAACCTATATAACCTTGATCGATTAAAGATTTTTGCATTTCTAAGTTAGCCCATTTTGATAAAACTAAATCCACTGGTGTATAGAATTTTTTATCTAAATCATTGTGAAGAATAAATCTCCACAGACCATCTGAATTATCTGGTTTTGATCCATATTTCTTTTTAAGAGCTTTTATCTTCAATCCGCCTCTCATGACATTGTAAAGACTGTAGAAATTATATGGCGAAACCGTACACATAAAGTGTCTATAACCCTCTTTTTTCGCTATTTCTTTCGCTTTCTCTAAGGTCACAAGTTGCAGCCCATTTCCTCTGTAGAGAGGATCTACAACGGTTGTTTCAAGATGTACAACTTTTTCCAAATCTTCTTCTGGAAGTTTTATGTCGTATCCTAAATTTCTTTTCTCTTTTCTGGGGAATGAGATGTATCTATAAGCAACTAACCTATCTTGGCTGTTTAAAACCCCAATTATCTTTGCGCCGTTTTCCAAATCTCCTAACATATCTTCATACGAATCCATGTATAAGACATCTTTATTTGGGAGGTTTTCATATACGTAGTGCTGTAGTTCAACTACTTCTCTCAATCTATCTTTATCGATTAATTTCATTTTATATTCTTCTAATTGCATATCTTCTTTATGTTTATTTTTGATCAGTACTCCTTTTCCTAACATCATATTATTACCTCCTTAACATAAAGTATCTATATTAACTAAATATAAACAACTTACAACTTAAAACCAAGTTGTAAGTTTATTATACCCATTTTTTAAAAATTAATCAAGTTTTTGAGAAATTTTTTGACAAAAAATAACTTAGAGAAAAATCTCTAAGCTAAAAGTTAAACTGTTTATTATATAAATGTTAACCAAATAAATCTGGAATAGTTAGATGTACGATTAATAGAACTAAATCAACAAACATCATTCTCTTATGCCACATATAAAGAGATTTCTTTTTTGTTTTATAATAAGAAAAACCCAAAATAGCTGTGATCAATATACCTGCATAAAGTACAAAACCAGTGTGCAGTTTAAATTCACCTAAAATCAAGCTGCCATGAATGATTGCTATAACTGCGATTAAAACCCCAGCTTGTTTATGGTATTTTCTCATTCTTTTAGACCATTTTATGAGATTTTGATTGTGATAATCGTAAAACTTTTTATTGATTAAATTCAAAACAAAAGGACAAATCAAAAATAAAAATAAAATAGCACTCAATGACCCTAAAGCTTTGTACACAATAACACTTCCTTCAATTTTTATATTTATTGTTAGATGATACCCACTAATATTGGGTATAAACAAGAGGTATTCAACAATCAATATTTTTCAAATAATTAGAATAAATTGATTATTTTATTGATTTATCTCGTTGATTGTTATAAAATTAATAATTAGAATGGGATAGTTTTTGAATTTTAAAATGGAGGTGATAGAGTGGCAAAGGAAACTATTGAAATTATTAAAGATGCAGAAAATGAAGCAATGAAATTGATAGAAGATGCTAAAGCTTACGCAAAAAAGACTGTAGCCGAAGCTCAAAGATTAGCTGAAGAACAATATCATAAGATTTTAGCTGATGCAGAACTTGAGGGTGAAAGATTGATTGAGTCAGCAAAGGAAGATGGAAACAATCTTGCAAAACCAATCACAGAAGATGGGATGAAACGAATTGAAGAAATAAGAAACATAAATGAAGACAGATTGAAAGAAGCTAGTAATATTATTATCGAGAGGATTGTGAATGGCTATGGCAATAGTTAAAATGAGTGAGTTTAGCTTATTTGCTTTTGATGTTGAAAAAGAAGCTCTCTTAAAAACTCTTCAAAACTTCGGATATGTCCATTTTAACAATCTGACTGAAGATTTCGAAGATGAATCGTTGGAGCTTGAACCAGTTAAAGTTCCACATAAGCTAACTGAAATAGAAGAAAATCTTTCTAAAGTTTCATCTGCTGTAAATATTCTCTCTAAGTATGAACAGAAAGAATCGAGCATAAAAGCCATGATGGAAGGAAATAAGACTTATACTTTCGAAGAATTAGAAAAAATTGCTTCCAATATAAATTATGTGGCTTTAGCAGATGAAATCTTGAGTCTTTCAAAGGAAAAAGACAGTATCATACAAAAAATCGAACATTTAAAGACGGAAATATCTGAACTTGAACCATGGAAATACTTAGGAGCAAGTATCGAAACATTATCCAACACTCATTTTTCTGATATTATGATAGGCACTGTGCCAAGGAAACTAAAAGAAAAACTCATAGAAACCATGAGCACAAAAGAGGATGTTTATTATGAAATCATAAATGAGGATAAGACAAATCTTTATTTGCTTTTAATATCTCATAAACTAGACACTGAGGATTTAATCGACTCTTTAAAGAATCTAAGTTTTACTAAAGTAAAACTTCAGATAAAATCAACCCCTGAAGAAGAAATCAAGATAAGAGAAGAGAAAATTAAAAAACATCAATCAGAGATTGAAGAAATAGAAAACAGTCTAAAATCAAAAGTGGACTATTTAGAAAACTTAAAGCTTGCCTTTGATTACTTGAACAATCTAAAACTTAGATTTTCTGTTTCGGAAAATTTCTTAAAAACTGAAAAAGTAGTATTTATAAAAGGATATATTCCAACCGATAAGAAAGATGAGTTTGAAAAAAGTGTAAGAGAGGCATTGGGAAATGTATATTATTTAGAAATTAAAGATGCCGAAAAAGAAAATCCAAAAGTTCCAATATTGCTTAAAAACTCAAATTATGCCGAGACATTTGAGTCTTTGACAGGGATGTATGCTTTACCTAAGTACAACGAAATAGATCCAACTCCTTTCTTAGCACCATTTTACACGCTTTTCTTTGGAATGATGGCAGCAGATGTAGGGTATGGATTAATAATGCTTTTGGGAACATTTTTTGTATTAAAGAAATTTAAACTCTCAGATGCACAAAGAAAATCCATTAAATTTTTCTACTACCTTAGTTTCTCGGTAATCATTTGGGGATTTATATATGGTTCACTATTTGGGGGAGTTGTAAAAATACCAGGGCTTATAGATCCAGCCAGTGACTATAATACTGTCCTATTGATGTCAATAGCATTTGGTGTAATACATGTCATGTTTGCACTTGGATTGAAAGCTTACATGTTAATTAGAGATGGCAAATGGCTTGATGCATTGTTTGATGTTGGATTTTGGTATTTTGCGCTGATTGGAAGTATTGTATTCCTCTTAAGTGTAATGGGAGTAGTTGGCGGGATCATAAAAACGATAAGTTTAGTGATGATGATCGTCGGAATGGCTGGGATTGTATTAACTGGCGGCAGAAGTTCTAAGAGCATAGGAGGAAAGCTTGCAGGTGGGTTGTATTCACTCTATGGCATTTCTGGTTATGTAGGAGATTTTGTTTCTTACTCAAGACTTATGGCATTAGGATTAGCAGGTGGATTTATTGCAGGAGCGATAAATATGATCGCTGGCATGGTTTCAGGACTTGGAGTTATAGGGTTTATATTTGCTATAATCATATTTATCGGAGGACAATTATTCAATTTTGGCTTGAGCTTGTTAGGAGCATATGTACACTCTATCAGATTGATATATGTGGAGTTCTTTGGCAAGTTTTATGAAGGTGGCGGCCCTAAATTTAATTTACTAAGGGCAAAACCAAAATATATCAACATTAAATAACAAGGAGGAATTTTAAAATGGCATTTAGTGAATTTTTGATTAATTATGGTGGAGTATTTTTTGCAGGTCTAGGGATTGCATGTGCAGTAATATTGTCAGGAATAGGATCAGCAAAAGGAGTAGGATTAGTTGGTGAAGCAGCAGCAGGCTTGATGGTAGAAGAACCTGAAAAATTCGGTAAATCACTTATTCTTCAATTGTTACCAGGTACACAAGGGCTTTACGGTTTCGTAATAGGACTGTTGGTTTTAGGTAAATTAGACGTAGGAATGTCATTAGCACAAGGATTATATTTGTTTGCAGCATGCTTGCCAGTAGGATTAGTTGGTTGGAAATCTGCGATATCACAAGGTAGAGTATCTGCTTCAGGTATCACACTACTTGCAAAGAATGAAGAACACTCAACATATGGTATCATCTATGCAGTAATGGTTGAAACATACGCACTGTTATCATTTGTATCTTCCTTGATATTGGTTAATGCTGTAAGTTTTTAGTATTTTTGATTTTTAATAAAGTAAGGATGTGAAGCTATGCAAAAGTTAGAGAACCTTACCCAGAAAATAATGGAAGATGCTAAAGCTGAAGCTAGTCGTATCAGTGAAGAAGCAGACAAAAAACAAAAGCATATAATTGATGAAAGGGTAAAGGAAGCAAAGGTAATCAGTGAAAAAATACTAGAAAAGAAGAAATTAGAAGCGGATACATTAAAGGAGAGAATCGTATCAAGTGCTTTGAGAAAGGTCCGAAATGAAGAGCTTTCTGCAAAACAAGAGGTAATTGATAAAGTCTTCGGATATGCTTATATGAGCTTAAAAGATTTAAAAGATGAGGATTATTTAAAACTTTTAAAAAAGATGTTGGAGAATGAGGACTTATCAGAAGAAAAAGTATTAAAAGTACCTTTAGGTAAAAAAGAAATTGCAAAGGATTTAATAAAAGAGGAAAAAATAATTGAAGAACCATCTTTAGAGAGTGGGTTTATCATAGTAGATGGCAACGTCATTTATAACTATTCTTTTAGAGATATATTAGATGAGATGAGAGAAGAATTGGAAACAGAGATAGCCTCTTACTTATTTAAGGAATAGAGGTGAGCTGATGGATAGAATGGATTTTACCCAATCGGTTGTTAGAATTAGGGTTATGGAGAAAAGGCTTTTAGATAAGATCACGATAGATAAACTAGTTGATGCTAATGATATAGATGAAGCAATCAAAATACTTGAAACTACTGAATATGCAAATTCAATATCTAAAGTGAAGGATTCAAAAAACTATGAAGAAATTCTTTACAATGAGCTTAATCGAGTCTATGAGTTAGTCAGAGAAATCACTCCATACAAATCAGTATCAGACTTGATGGCTTTAAAATATGACTATCACAATATAAAGGTCATGTTAAAAGAAAGATTAAAAGGAGAGGACCTGTCAAGTCTTTATATTCCGATAGGCACTACAGATTTTAATATTCTTAAAAAAGCATTTGAGATGTCTGATTTTAGAGATATTGATGTACGATTTAGCTCAGTGATACAAGAAGTCATAAGTGACTTTGAAAAAAACAGAGATCCTCAAAGAATTGATATTTTAGTTGACAGAGCATATTTTAATCATATGTATGATATAGCAAAGGACACAGGCATAGATCTGTTCGTAAATTATGTTAAAGATCTGATTGACTTTACAAATATAATAGCGGTCATCAGATTAAAGAAACAAAACAAAGGCTTGCCATTTGTTGAGGAAGTGCTATTGCCAAATGGAAATATCGAATTAGATCAAATTCTCGTATCATATGCTGATTCCATTGACGCGATCATAAATAGATTTAGGACTTCAAACATAGCAAAAGCACTGAAGACAGGCCTTGATTTGTACAACTCTACAGGCAGGATTTCAGCTTTTGAGAAGAGCATGGACAATCACTTGATAGAATTGATAAAAGAGTCAAAATCTGTGGTTTTCGGCCCAGAACCAATCTTTGCGTATCTTGTGGCTAAAGAAATGGAAATTAAAGCATTGAGAATAATCTTGGTTTCAAAGTTAAACAACATATCACCACAGGCTATTAGAGAAAGGCTGCGTGAGCTATATGTATAAAATAGGAGTAATAGGGGATAAAGATTCAGTATTGGCTTTTAAAGCCCTTGGAGTCGATGTATTTACAGTTTCTGACAAAGACAGTGCTAGAAAAGCTTTGGACAATGCTGCTAGGGATAAATACGGAATTATTTTTGTTACAGAACAAATCGCAAGTCTTATTCCAGATACTGTATCTAGATATGACAAAGAGATAGTACCTGCGGTAATACTCATACCAAGCAATCAAGGAACACTCAATATTGGTATGAATAGAATCGATGAAAATGTTGAGAAAGCCGTAGGCTCAAATATTTTATAGAAAGAGAGGGCTTAACTTGAAAGTAGGAAAGATCATAAAAGTATCCGGACCTCTTGTTGTTGCAGAGGGAATGGACGAAGCTAATGTTTACGATGTAGTTGAAGTTTCTGAAAATAGATTGATCGGTGAAATAATTGAAATGAGAGGCGATAGAGCTTCGATTCAAGTTTATGAGGAAACAACGGGAATAGGGCCTGGGGATCCAGTGTATACCACAGGGGAACCTTTGTCGGTAGAATTAGGGCCTGGGCTGTTGGAGACCATGTTTGACGGCATTCAAAGACCGCTTGAAGCGTTCAGAGATGCTTCAGGTGATTTTTTAGTAAAAGGCACAAAAGTAGAAAATCTCGATAGAAATAAAAAATGGCATTTCACACCAACTGTAAAAGTAGGAGATAAGGTATCAGAAGGAGATATAATTGGGACTGTTCAAGAAACACCTTTGATCTTACACAAAATAATGGTACCTCCTAACATAGAAGGTGTAGTGACAAAGATTGAAGAAGGCGATTTCACAGTTACAGAAGTAGTTTCTGTATTAAACGATGAAATAGAGCTTACTATGATGCAAAAGTGGCCAGTAAGAAAAGCTAGAAGCTTTAAGAGAAAATTAAATCCAACAGTTCCGCTGGTTACGGGACAAAGAGTAATAGACACGTTCTTCCCTGTTGCAAAAGGTGGGACAGCAGCTATCCCGGGGCCATTTGGATCAGGGAAGACTGTCGTACAACACCAATTAGCAAAATGGGCTGATACAGAGATAGTCGTATACGTAGGCTGCGGAGAAAGAGGAAATGAGATGACGGATGTTCTTATGGAATTTCCTGAAATCATAGACCCTGCCACAGGAGAATCTCTTATGAAGAGAACTGTTCTGATTGCAAACACATCGAACATGCCAGTTGCAGCTAGAGAGGCTTCAATTTACACTGGTATTACGATTGCAGAGTATTTTAGAGACATGGGCTATTCTGTCGCATTGATGGCTGACTCTACATCAAGATGGGCTGAGGCTTTAAGGGAGATGTCTGGAAGGCTTGAAGAAATGCCTGGTGATGAAGGGTATCCTGCATATCTTGCTTCAAGAGCTGCAGAGTTTTACGAAAGAGCTGGCAAAGTAATATGCAAAGGTAGTGACGATAGAGAAGGAGCTATCACTGTAATCGGTGCTGTATCGCCTCCAGGAGGAGATATATCCGAACCGGTTTCTCAGGCAACTCTTAGGATAGTTAAAGTATTCTGGGGACTAGATCACTCGCTTTCATATAAAAGACACTTCCCAGCTATAAATTGGCTGAACTCATACACGCTTTATCAATCGAGCATTGACAAGTGGATGAATGAAAATGTAGACAAGGAGTTTGCAAAAAATAGAGTTAAAGCAATGACACTTCTACAAGAAGAAGCTTCATTGCAAGAAATAGTAAGGCTTGTAGGTAGGGATTCTCTATCAGATGAGGATCAACTTAAACTCGAAGCATCAAAATCTATTAGAGAAGATTATTTACAGCAAAATGCATTCCATGATGTCGACACTTATTGCTCATTGGAAAAGCAAAACATGATGCTAAAATTGATTTTGAAATTCTATGACTTGAGTTTAGATGCTTTGAAAAAAGGAGTATATCTAAAGGACATTGAAAACATGGCTGTAAGAGAGAAAATAGCAAGGGCAAAATACATCGAAGAAGATAAATTAAATGAATTAGAAGCTATTGAAAGAGAACTTGAAACAGAAATTGCAAAACTCATTGAGGAAGGAGGCCTTCTAGATGCGTAAAGAATACAATACAGTAAGAGAAGTAGTAGGCCCATTGATGATTGTAGAAGGCGTTGAGGGTGTTAAGTTTGATGAACTAGTAGATATAGAGCTTAAAAATGGAGAAAAAAGAAGAGGAAGAGTACTTGAGTTAAATGGCGACAGAGCTATGGTTCAATTGTTTGAAGGTTCTGCTGGAATCAACTTAAACTCTACAAAAGTTAAATTTCTTGGAAGACCGCTTGAACTTGGTGTTTCTGAGGATATGATAGGTAGAATATTTGACGGCCTTGGCAGACCTAAAGACAATGGGCCTAAGATAATTCCCGAAAAAAGACTGGATATAAACGGCTCGCCAATAAACCCCGTTGCAAGGGATTACCCAGAGGAATTTATCCAAACAGGCATATCTTGTATAGATGGTTTAAACACACTTGTCAGAGGGCAAAAGCTCCCTATATTCTCAGGTTCAGGACTTCCTCATGGAGAAGTAGCTGCTCAGATTGCAAGACAAGCGAAAGTATTGGGAACTGATGAGAAATTTGCGGTAGTGTTTGCTGCTATGGGCATAACTTTTGAAGAAGCTCAGTTTTTCATTGATGACTTCACATCGACAGGCTCTATTGACAGGGCGGTTTTGTTTATGAATTTAGCAAACGATCCAGTTATTGAGAGAATTGCAACTCCTAGAATGGCACTTACTTGTGCAGAGTATTTAGCATACGAAAAGGATATGCATGTTTTAGTAATTTTAACTGATATGACAAATTATGCTGAAGCTCTGAGAGAGACATCTGCAGCTAGAAAGGAAGTACCAGGAAGAAGGGGATACCCTGGATACCTTTATACAGACTTATCGACTATATATGAAAGAGCTGGTAGAATTAGGGGCAGAAAAGGTTCTATCACACAAATCCCTATTTTAACGATGCCAGAAGATGACATCACTCACCCTATACCTGACCTTACAGGATATATAACAGAAGGGCAGATAATACTTTCAAGGCAGCTCTATAAAAGAGGTATTGAACCACCTATAAATATAGTGCCTTCATTATCAAGGCTTAAAGACAAGGGAATAGGTAAAGGCAAGACAAGAGAAGACCATGCAGACACCATGAATCAAATCTATGCAGCATACACTTCAGGGATTGAAGCTAGAGAATTAGCTACTATACTTGGAGAGTCTGCATTATCAGATGCAGATAAAGCATTTGCTAAATTTGCAGAAGCTTTTGATGAAAAATATGTAAATCAAGGCTATCACAACAATAGGACTATTGAGGAAACACTAGATTTAGGCTGGGAACTGTTAAAGCTAATCCCAAGATCAGAGCTAAAGAGGATAAGACAGGAATACTTAGACAAGTACTTGCCTGCTGAAGAAAAAGGGGATGAGTAGATGGCTTTATTAGAGGTTAACCCTACCCGAATGGAGCTTACAAGGCTAAAAGATAGGTTAAAGACAGCTGCTAGAGGTCATAAGCTCCTAAAAGACAAACAAGATGAACTCATGAGGAGATTTATCGAACTCATAAGGGAAAATAAACGCCTCAGAGAGGAAGTAGAAAAAGATCTAAAAGAAGCTTTTGAAGCTTTCTTCTTGGCGAGTGCAGTGATGAGTCCTGAGATGTTAGAGGAAGCTATAGCTTTTCCCAAAGAGAGCATATCTGTGGATATAAAGAAGAAAAATGTCATGAGCGTTAGAGTCCCAGTGATGAATTTCATTAGGAGCTTAGAAAATGATGAGGGAAGTATATACCCCTATGGTTTTGCGCAAACATCTCCAGAATTAGACGAAGCGATATCTAAATTATACAGCATAATGCCAAAATTATTGGAGTTAGCAGAAGTTGAAAAATCATGTCAACTAATGGCTGATGAGATAGAAAAAACAAGAAGGAGAGTAAACGCCCTTGAATATAGGACTATTCCTGAACTTGAAGAGACAATCAGATTTATAAGAATGAAATTAGATGAAAATGAAAGAAGTACTATAGTAAGACTTATGAAAGTTAAGGACATTATAAACAAAGAAAGTTAAAGCGCCTTTAAAGGCGCTTTAACTTTTGGTGGGTGGTATTGGACTCGAACCAACGACCTCCACGATGTCAACGTGGCGCTCTGCCAGCTGAACTAACCACCCGCATACTACAATGATAGCATAAGAAGATGAGTATTTCAACAAAATTGTGGGTATTAATACTTAAAATTATTTTTTAGGAGGTTTTTTATGGCAAAAAACTGTTTAGTTGCTCAATCCGGCGGTCCAACTGCCGTTATAAATGCTAGCGTAAGTGGGATATTGGATGCGAATATTAAGTACAAAGAATTTGAGAAAATATATGGAGCTAAAAATGGCATAGAGGGTGTTATTGATGGCAAATTAATTGAACTATCTCATCTTACGAAAGATGAAATTGATTTACTTAAACTAACTCCATCAAGTGCGTTAGGTTCATGTAGGCACAAGATGAAAGGTTTTGAAGAAGATGAAAAAGAGTATAGGATGATTTTAGAAACTTTAGAAAAATACGACATAGATACATTCTTTTACATCGGAGGAAACGACTCCATGGACACTGTTCATAAATTGAGCTTATATGTGAAAAACAAAGGTATTGACAAAAAGATCATCGGAATACCAAAGACAATAGATAATGATTTAATGGAAACGGATTTTACTCCAGGTTTTGGATCGGCTGCTAAATATATTGCGACGACAGTATTAGAAACATATTTAGATGCGAGCGTCTACAAAGACAATGGAGTATTTATAGTTGAAACAATGGGTAGAGATGCAGGCTGGCTTGCAAGCTCAAGTGCTTTGGCTAAGATTGACGGCAAGAGTGTAGTAGACTTTATTTATTTACCTGAAAATCCGTTTGACAAAGAGAAATTTTTAACTGATGTCAGAGCATGTTATGAAAACAAAAAACAAGTCTATATCGTTGCCTCTGAAGGTTTAAAAGATGCTAATGGCGATTATGTGTTTAAATCAAATGCAATTGAAGTACATGATAAATTTGCTCATGCTCAATTAGGCGGAGTGGGAAGCTACTTAAAGAGCATAATTGAACAAGCCAACATAACTCATAGGATAAAGGTGCTTGAATTGGGAACAGCACAAAGAGCTGCAATGCACTGTGCTAGTTTAACAGATGTAAACGTATCACACCTTTGTGGATATAGAGCATATGAGATGTTATTGGAGGGCAAATCTGGGTTTATGGCAGGGATAAAAATAAAATCTAAAGATCCTTTTGAGACAGAAATAGTAGAAATAGACCCATCACTAGTTGCAAATAAAGTAAAAGAGATCCCAAAAGAGTGGATAACAGACAATTTTATAAAAGAAGAATTAATAGAATATTTAAATCCTTTAATTCAAGGGCAGCCTTCAATCAAGCTTGAAAATGGGTTACCTAAATATATAAAATTTAATATAAGGTGAGAATAACTCATTTATAAGTTTGCATTTTTGTAAATAGGGTAGTAATTATATGTACAAAAATGTTACGAGGGGGTAGTAAATGTGAGTTACAAATTAAATGCTGAAATAAGAGAAGAGATAGGCAAAAACAAAGCGAAAAAGGTTAGAAAGGAAAATGAAATTCCAGCGATAATATATGAGAGAAATAGAGAACCTATTCCTGTGAAAATCGACAGCATAGAATTCATGAAAGTATTTAGAGAAGCAGGCACTTCAAATTTAATCGAATTAAGTCTTGAAAATGAAACAATGCCTGTTATTATAAAATCTATTCAAAAAGACCCAATCAAAGCAAATGTTATTCATGTTGATTTTCAAAGACTGGATATGAAAGAAAAAGTTAAAGTTGAAGTTCCGATAATCCTTCACAACAGAGACAAAATCAAAAATCAACCGTCAGTGTTGATGCAGATGATAGAAAACCTTGAAATTGAGTGTCTACCTGGAGATATCCCAGAAGCTATAGAAATAGACGTTGAAGATTTAGACTTTAATGAGCCGATAAAAGTAAAGGATTTGGACATAATCAGCAATCCAAACATAAGGGTTATAACAGACCATGACATGACGATATGTGTACTCAATAGACCAGTGGACTATAAAGAAGAGTTAGAAGAAGAGACCGAAGGGTCTGAACCTGAACTAGTTAAAGATGAAGAAAAATAATGGGCAGACCTTAAGGTCTGCCTTAATATTTTGGAGGTGATATAATGAAAGGCTTAGTGAGTGCATATATATCCCCTCATCCACCTATAATTATAGAAGAGATAGGGAAAGGTGAGGAGAAAAATTGCATAAATACGATAAACGGCTTAAAGAAAATAGCCAAAGACATAGAGATTAAAAAGCCTGAAACAATAATTGTCATAACTCCACATGGGCCATTATTTTCAGATGCCATAGCACTATCTATAGGGGAAGAGCTTTATGGAGATTTTGGAAATTTCGGACATAATGAACTTAGGTATCATTTTAAGAACGATTTAGAGTTAGTAAAAGACATATATGAGATGTCAAAGAAAGAGAAAATTCAACTTGCACTGATGAATAAAGAAATGTATGAGATGTATGGACTTGAAGATACCCTTGATCATGGAGTATTAGTTCCAATGCATTTTGTAACTCAAAGATACAAAGACTTTAAATTGGTTCATATAACATATGGCCTTTTGGCTCCCATAGAACTATATAAGTTTGGAAAAATAATAGCAAAAGCAGCTAGAGACAAGAAAAATATCTCCATCATCGCAAGTGGAGATTTATCTCACAGGTTGTCAGACAGGGGGCCATATAGTTATAGTCCAAAAGGAGAAGAATTCGATAGAAAAATTGTCTCTCTATTTGAAAATAAAGACTTAACAGGGGTATTAAGCTTTGATCTTGATCTAGCAAAAGAAGCAGGAGAATGTGGGCTGAGATCTTTTATGATACTTTCAGGAGCATTGAGCCAGTATGAATTTGAACCCCACATACTTTCATATGAAGGGCCTTTTGGTGTAGGGTACATGACTGCAAAATTTGAGATATTAGGAGAAAACAACAGAGATTATACAGAAAAGATAAGTGAAGAAATCGGCGAAACGATGAAGAAAAAGAGATCAAATGAAGACATATACCAAAGATTAGCTAGAGAGAGTTTAGAATACTATATTAAAAATGGCAAATACATGAATGTTCCTGCTTATGCTGATAGAGAAATGCTTTCTTTGAGAATGCCAGTTTTTGTTTCAATTAAAAAATTTGGCGAACTCAGAGGGTGTATAGGTTCTACTTCTCCAATTAAAAACAATCTCGCAGAAGAGATAATATATTTTGCAGTGGAAGCAGGCACAAGAGATCCGAGATTTTCACCTGTGACAGAAGAAGAACTGCCATTTTTATCTTACTCAGTAGATGTGCTCATGCCGGCTCAAAAAGTTAAATCACTAAGTGAGCTTGATCCTAAAAAATATGGGATAATTGTCGAAAGTGGATTTAGAAAAGGGCTACTGCTTCCAAATATTGAAGGAGTTGACACTGTTAGAGATCAAATAAGAATAGCTTTGAATAAAGCCGGTATTGGAGAACATGAAAAATACGAGATATCCAAATTTGAAGTCATAAGACATGGATAGGGGTGTTTTATATGAAAGAAGCCAAATTTTACGAAAACAAAGGCGATCATGTAGTTTGTTCACTTTGCCCACATAATTGTAAAATCAAAAATGGCTCAACTGGGATATGCAAAGTTAGAAAGAACATAGAAGGAGTACTTTACAGCCTAAACTATGAAAAAATAACCTCAATTGGCTTAGACCCAATTGAAAAGAAACCACTTTATCATTTTTATCCAGGTACAAAGATTTTTTCAATAGGAAGTTTTGGCTGCAATTTTAGATGTGATTACTGCCAAAACTATGAGATTGTGGAAGGAGAAGAACTGGCAATAGATTTAAGCCTAGAAAAAATAATCGAATTAGAAGAAGAAACCGATTCGATAGGCATGGCATTTACTTACAATGAACCTACCATTTTTTACGAAATGGTAGAAGATTTAGCTAAAGAAATGAAAAACAGGGGAAAGAAAAATGTACTTGTGACAAATGGGTTTATAAATGAAGAGCCGCTGCTAAATCTCCTTCCGCTGATTGATGCTATGAACATAGACTTAAAAGCTATGAGCGATGATTTTTATAAAAAAATATGCAAGGGAAATCTAGACCCAGTACTTGAGACAATTAAATTAGCAGCAACTAAAACTCATGTGGAAGTCACCACTCTTTTAATTGATGATTATAATGCAAGTGAAGAAGAAATCGAAAAACTCTCATGTTTTCTCTCAAATATAGACAAAGATATAGTCTTGCATTTTTCACGATATTTTCCAAAACATAAGATGCATGACCCTGCCACAAACATAAACACAATCACAAAAGCTAAAGATATAGCCCAAAAGCATCTAAACTACGTGTATATTGGAAATGTATTTGGGGTTGATAACTCCACTTATTGCCCTAACTGTAAATCTAAATTAATTGACAGAAATTTTAAAACACAGATAGTGGGGATTGAAAAAAACAGGTGTATTCATTGTGGGCAAGAGATTCCTGTAATCTATTAAAAAAAAGTTTAGAAATAGTAAAATTTTTATTTAATTTTAGTAAGACATAAGTTATAATTAAAACATTGTTTATTAATTTATAATTTTAGGAGGTAGATCAATTAGAGATGAAAACACCTGTATTGGAAGCATTAACAAAACTTATGGAAGAAAATAGCGTTTCTTTCCACATGCCAGGTCATAAAGGCAGAAATTCACTTATTGAGTGGGGCAAATACATTCCTTATATTGACACAACAGAAACAGATGGAATGGATAATTTACTTGAACCAAGGGGAATAATCAAAGAATCTCAGGAGTATGCTGCAAAAGTATTTGGGGCAAAGTCTACTATATATGCAGTAAATGGCTCTACTGGGAGCATACACATAAGCCTTGCTGCGATCACAAAACCTGGAGATAAAGTTTTAATTCAAAGAAATTGTCACAAAGCAGTTTACAATGCTTTGATTATAAATAGATTAAACCCTGTTTATGTTTATCCAAACTATAACGAAGATTACAACGTATTGACAGGAGTATACCCAGAAGATATAGATGAGGCTTTGGCTAACGATAAGGACATCAAAGCTGTTGTTTTAACATACCCAAATTACTATGGAGTTTGCTCGGATTTAAAGACAATAGCAGATATAGTGCATAAACACAACAGGATACTGATGGTTGATGAAGCTCATGGACCACATCTTACATTTTCAGACAAATTACCCATGTCTGCACTGAAAGCGGGAGCTGATATAGTAATTCAAAGCACACATAAGACACTGCCAAGCTTTACGCAAACATCGTTAATTCATGTTGGCTCAGACAGGATAGATTTAAATAAATTGAGGGATAGATTCCAATTATTTACAACTACTAGCCCATCTTATTTATTCACATTGTCAAATGAGATATCAATTGCGTATATGGATGGTGAAGGGAGACAAAAGCTTGATTATACGATAAGAAAAGTCGATGAGACAATAGAAAGACTAAAGAAAATAGACAGAGTTAATGTATTTACTGGTGATGAAAATGATGAAACAATCTATGCAAAAGACAATACCAAAATACTAATAAGCATAGATGGAATGACTGGCTCAAATTTAAAAAAGAAGATGTATAAGGAGCACAACATAAGACTAGAAATGGCTGACTATTACTATGCTCTAATGTTAACGAGCGCTATGAATACAGAAGAAGACTTTGAAAAAGCTATAAAAGCAATTGAAGATATAGCTAAAAATGAACCATACCAAGAAATCAATAGAGTTAGCATAAAAATGCCTACGCCAAAGGTAAGGATATTGCCTTCGGAAGCATATTTTAGTTCAAAACAACAAATTAAATTAGAAGATGCAGTTGGCAGGATTGCAGCAGCCCCTGTTATCCCTTATCCACCTGGAATTCCATTGATGGTACCGGGAGAAGAAATAACTGAAGAGATATCAAAACACTTATCTTTCTTGATGGAAAATGGAATTGAAGTAGTGGGACTTATGGGAGAAAACAAGGATAGCATAGTAGTTGTAGAATAGGAGCTGTTTAAATGAAAGGCTTATTTATAACACTTGAAGGGCCTGATGGCTCAGGAAAGTCAACTATTGCCAATTTACTCGGAGAGTATTTTAAAAAAATGGGTATAGATTATATCATAACCAGAGAACCTGGTGGAACTCAAATTGGTGAGAAAATTCGGGATATAATAGTTGACAATAAAAATTCGGCAATGGGTGCTGAAACAGAAGCACTGTTATTTGCCGCCTCACGAGCTCAACATGTACATGAAAAGATACTGCCAAGTCTAGAAGAGGGGAAAGTCGTTGTGTGTGACAGATTTTTATTTTCAAGTCTAGCATACCAAGGCATAGGCAGGGGACTTGGAGTAGAAAGAGTAAAGATGATAAATGAATTTGGACTTAGAGGAATAAAACCTGATTTAATCATATTTTTTGATTGCGACCCAACTTTGACTATCCTCAGAAAAACCAAAAGTGGCGGGGATAGGTTGGAACTATTGGGAGATGAATTCCATGAAAGAGTCTATAAAGGCTACAAAGAGATAATTAAAAAATATCCCGAAAATGTCGAGATAGTCGATGCTAGAAGGCCAATAAGAGAAGTCTATGAAGATGTCATAAAGCTTCTAGACTCACTTCTTAAAAAACGGAGGGATTAAAATGAAACTTATAATTGCAATAGTCCAAGATCAAGATGCACCGAGCTTAATTGAAGAGCTCATGGACAAAGATTTTAGAGTTACAAAACTAGCTTCCACAGGTGGATTTTTAAAATCAGGAAACACAACACTTTTAAGTGGAGTAGAAGACGAGAAAGTCGATGAAGCGTTAAAGATAATAGAAGATAATTGTAAAACAAGGGAGATAACTACATCACTTCTTACAGTGACCATGCCAGGAGA
>DAONLG010000003.1:16293-33248 GCA_035406565.1 Soehngenia sp. | reverse complement strand
AGAGGCAATATGTGGCCATATTTTGCCAATTTCTTATCAATTTAAATATTAAGATAATTTAAAAAAATTCAATATATTTAAAATGAGTCTGTTGAAGAGTCTTGATATCACTATAATTTGATAAATCAGCTTATTTTGATGAAAGGATCGCATAATCACAATTCAATAAAACAAAAATTCAGTATTATCTAAAAATATTTCACAAAATCAGTTTATTCTGCTATAATATACAAAACATTTAGGTGGTGAATGAAATGCAAGATATAAGAGCTATGGCAAGTGAGTTAAAAAAGAATCAAAGGAAACTTGAAATGACTAGCTTAGAAGAGAGAAATGGAGCTTTGATGAAAGTTATAGATAGTCTACTGGAAAACAGACAGAAAATCTTAGAAATGAATAAAATCGATGTAAATAATGCTAGAGAAAAAGGGATGAAAGAGGGGCTAGTTGATAGACTTTATTTAGATGATAAGCGGTTAGCTGATATAGCTGATAATATCCATTCAATAGTGAAACTTGATGATCCTATATGGAACTCTAGTAAGGTTTTTACAAGACCAAATGGCTTAACAATTGCTAAAATGACTGTTCCCATTGGAGTGATTGGGATAATTTATGAATCTAGACCAAATGTGACTGTTGATGCATTTAGTTTGGCAATTAAATCAGGAAATACTATTCTTTTAAAAGGCAGTTCTTCTTCCATAAATACTAACATAGAAATTGTAAAAGCGATAAAGAGTGGGCTTAGAAAATCTAGCATAACAGAAAATGTTGTTTTTTTCATAGAAGATGAAAGAAGAGAAGTGGCTGATGAAATGATGAATCTGACTGGTGTATTGGATCTTTTAATTCCAAGAGGGGGCAAAGAACTGATAAACTATGTAGTTGAGCATTCAAAGGTACCTACTTTAAAAACTGGAGAAGGAAATTGCCATATTTTTGTAGATGATACAGCGAATTTCAAAATGGCTATTGATATCATAAAAAATGCAAAGCTACAGAGGGTAGGAGTTTGCAATGCGTGTGAAACAGTACTTGTCCATGAAAAAATTAAAGATGATTTTTTGCCATTATTATATGAGGAAATTCAGGATAAAGTCGAAATAAGAGGTTGTGAGAGAGTCAGAGAGATCATCTCTGCTAAAGTTGCAAAAGAAAGTGACTGGTATGAAGAGTATTTAGATTATATACTTGCTATAAAGGTGGTTGATAGTTTAGATGATGCGATAGATCATATAAATAAATATGGGACTATGCACTCGGAGGCAATTATCACCAATGATTTAAACAATGCATATATTTTCCAAAAGAGAGTTGATGCTTCATGCGTATATGTAAATGCTTCCACAAGATTTTCTGATGGAACTGAATTTGGGTTTGGCGCTGAAATGGGGATAAGCACACAAAAGCTTCATGCAAGAGGGCCTGTGGGATTAGAGCAGCTGGTGACATATAAATATGTGGTCATGGGAAATGGTCAGATTAGAAAGTAGGTGTAAAATGGATAGAGAAGCGTTAAAGTTAGCAAAAAAGATAGTGATTAAGATAGGATCTAGCACATTGACAGATGGTGAGGGAAAGATTGATAAAGAATTTATTAAAGATCTTTCTGATGAAGTGGGAAAAATCATTAAAGAGGGAAAGAAAGTCATAATAGTTTCTTCGGGTGCAAGAATTGCAGGGGTTTCTACTATAGGCAAGTGGTCTAGAAAAGAAGACATTCATTATAAACAAGCACTGTGTGCAATCGGACAAGTTGAACTCATGGATTCGTATAGGAAGATATTTTGGGAGAAAAATTTACATGTAGCTCAAATTCTCTTGACTAAAGACGATTTTGAATCGAAGTCAAGGACTCTAAACATAAGAAATACATTATTCACATTAATTGATGAGGGTGTCATACCTATAATAAATGAAAATGACACAGTAAGTGTAGATGAAATTAAAATTGGGGATAATGACATGCTCGCAGCTTATTCAAGTGTGCTGTGGGGAGCTGATTTGTTGATTCTTATGAGTGATATAGAAGGTATTTACGATAAAAACCCAAAAGATCACGAGGATGCAGAAATCATTTATGAGATAAACGATGTGGAGAAGATTAAAAAAGATATAGACATTGGTCAAAAAAGTTCTTTTGGCACTGGGGGAGTGAGTACAAAACTCAAAGCTGCTGAATATGTAAACAGATTTAAAATACCTTTGGTTGTAGTAAAAGGCAAAGATAAAGGGGTCATTTCAAGATTACTAGATGGGCAAAAAGTAGGAACATTGATTTATGAAGAAAGCAATTGACTATTGACATCGAACACATGTTCTGATATATTCATCTCATAATCTAACGTGAGAATGAATGTTGAGGAGGTAATCTGATGCGAAATGATGATGGGCTTTACAACTCGAAGCTTGTAGCTTTGATACCTTATTATGATGATGAATTAGGCAATGCTACAAAGCTTATTTATGAAGATAAAGAAATTTTAGTAGGAAAGACCGTAAAAACTGTGATAAAAAATTTATGCACACATTATCAATTTGATTTGAAAGCATCAAATAATTATTACAGTAAGATTTTAACAAGTAAGTCAGCTATTCCAATTCCAATATCAACGACTCTTATATATGTTCAATTAAAAGTAAGAGAACCAATTGGAAAAGACGATGGGGCTATGGGATACTTTAAATTAAATTATGTAGATAAAATTTACACAACTAATGGAGATACATATATTCGCTTAAAAAATATGACCGAATTTAAACTTCTATGTAGTTCAAATACTGGCATAAAGCAATTAAAAAATGGAGAATTAGTAGAGAAATTACATAAAGAAGTGGAGAAAGACAAAATCAAAGAAGCACTAGTTTACTATCAAAATGAGGATTCTCCTGCCATGAAGTCTGATATAGCAAGGTTATTTATGAAAATAGATGATATTTTAGAAAAAATAAAGTAGAGTTTAAAAAAGTAGAGGAAGAATATGAAAAACTCTACTTTTTATTTTTTTGTAAATTTATATTAAGCTAATCTCACCTAGGAATAAGTAAAGAGCGCTCTTTTGAATGGAGCAAATGATGGATGAGATTAAAAGGCTTTATGAGGAGTCAATAAAAGGAGATGATGAATCTAAATTTGAATTAGTAGAGAGGTTTTATCCGTTGATCATTTCTTCTATTAAAAAATACTACAATAATTATTCTGAGTATGAAGATTTAGTAGAAGACGGAAAACTCATTGTGCTTGAATGTATCGAAGACTTCGATATAAGCAAAAATGTTCATTTTAGTGGATTTGTCAAAACCAGACTTAGATTTTTTTATTTAAATAAGCTGAATTCTAAAAGAGATATTATTTCATTAAATCAGAGAAATGAGGAGGATACAGAAATGATAGACTTACTGGCGAGTGAGGAAAACCTAGAGGAGTATGTGATAAACAAAGACTTTTCTAAGCAAATGCAAGAGCTATTTAAAGATCTATCTTTAAAGGAAAAAGAGATTGTCATAGAGTTTTATTACATGGGGTTAACTATAAATGAAATAAGTAATCTACACAATATTAGTTACCGAACCGTGCTAGAGCTAAAGAGAAGAGCTCACAAAAAATTAAGAGAACAGATGGAGGGATATGATGATTGAGAAGATGCTGATTAAAAATAATTTTTCAACTAGAAATATAGAAAAAATAAAGTATATAGTAATCCATGATACAGGGAATAAAAAAAAGACCGCAAATGCGATAAATCATTTTAAATACTTCGATAAACCAAACGTAAACGCCTCATGTCATTATGTGATAGATGAAAATCACATTATTCAATTAGTCGCAGATAAAGATTCAAGTTATCATTGCGGGGATGGAAAGGGCAGGTTTGGGATCACTAATTCCAACTCAATAGGCATTGAACTATGTGTAAATGAAGGAAACGATTGGAATATAACAAAAGAAAAAGCAATTTATCTAGTGAGGTTATTGCTTGATAAATACGACTTAGATAAGAAAAATGTGGTTAGGCATTTTGATGCATCTTTAAAGATATGCCCTAAGAAGATGAGTGAAATGGGATGGAGAGAATGGACTTACTTTTATGATTTGATATAAACTACTCACCATTAACTAAATCCATTCCCTTGTTTATTAAACTGTCTTTTTTAGCTGATTTTACACTTTCATAATATCTTACTATTTTTTCTTTTAGAGAGAGATCTAAGGAATTATTCTTTAGTTCTTTCTCTAATTCTCTTACAAGTGAATAAAATTTAGCATCAGACTCTTTTTCTATTTTGTACCCTTTGTCCAAATAAAATCTCGCAAGCTGAAATTTAGTATAATTCCCGGAATTATAATCTGATAGCGCATCTTTAATTAAATTATCAAGCAATGAGTTAAATTCATTTTCTAAAGCTTTAAATTTTGGATCGTAAATAGTTATGATTTGATCTAGAGATTTCTTATTTAAATTAGTACTTGTTTGAGAATTGTCAATTTGTGTATTGTTTTTTTCACTCGTAGAAATTGTGTTTTCGCTGTCTATATCGGAGCCGTTTGTGTCTGTTGTTTCAACTGAATTTGAATTTTCATCTTTTATGTATTCATCAAATGGATTTTTTAATATTTCTTCACTTTTAGTTTCGGATTTAGTCAATTTGTAGGTAAATATTGAACTTAAAAACTTCATCTCATTTCTAAAGTATAACAAAGGAAGGAGCAATGCTATTAGAATAATGATTAATATATACCTTTTTTTCATTTGATCACCTTCTTTTAAGAAGAGCATACTACAATATATTTCTTAAATCAATATAAAGATAAAAGGCAGCTTAAGCTGCCTTTTTTACTTAGTCTTTTTCTTCTTTGGCTTTTTAGGGTCATTAATACTGATTCCTGTGAAAGCATAAAAGATTGCAACTAATGGGTTGATTAAATTTAAGAATGCAAAAGGTAAATATCCTCCTGCACCTAATGCAGATACTCCCAATACACTGTACATGTAGGCTCCGCATGTATTCCAAGGGACGAGAGGAGATGTAAGTGTACCAGCATCTTCTAGTGTTCTAGACAATAGTCTAGGTTCAAGACCCATTTTATCGTAAGCATCCTTGTACATTCTACCAGGGATAACTATTGATAAGTATTGGTCTGCTGCTAATATATTGATGGCGATTGAAGATAAAACTGTTGCGGTTACTAATGATCCAGTAGACTTTGCCACTGTCAATATCTTATTGGCAATTGCACCAAGCATACCGCTTTTCTCCATGATTCCACCGAATGTCATAGCCAATAGTATCAAAGATACTGTCCACATCATTGAATCTAGTCCGCCGCCATTTAAGAGGCTGTCTATCATTTCATTACCACTTTCAATTGAATAACCATAGTGAATTGTATTTACTATTTCACCAAGACTTGCCTTTTGAAAGATTGCAGCAAACAATGCACCAAGACCAGTACCTGAAAGTAGACCGGGCAGAGCGGGTGCTTTTAATACAACCAAGATAATTACGACGATTGGCGGGATCAACAACACTGGGGAGATATAGAAGTTAGCTGATAAACCACCTAGTATTGCATCAATGTTTGCAGTATCAAGAGCTCTGCCAGCATATCTTGCCCCGATAATTCCATAAAGTATAAGTGCAATAATTAAACTTGGGACAGTAGTGTAGAGCATGTATCTGACGTGTTCAAACAGAGTTGAGCCAGCCATTGCTGGTGCTAGATTTGTAGTATCAGAAAGTGGGGATATTTTATCTCCAAAATAAGCACCTGATATTATTGCACCTGCAACAATTTTTGCAGGGATTCCAAGACCTTGGCCAACACCGATAAGAGCGATACCTACAGTACCTGCTGTAGTCCATGAGCTACCTGTTGCTAAAGATACTACACAACAAATTAGAGTTGTAGCTACTAGAAATATTCCTGGAGATAAAATTTTAAGACCGTAATAAATCATTGATGGCACAGTTCCGCTGAGTATCCAAGATCCTACTACTGTACCGATTACCATTAAAATAAGTATTGCCTGCATTGCCATGGAAATAGTTTCGATAGCACCTTTTTCGATTTCTTGCCAGCTAAAGCCTAAACCAAATATTGCAACTAAAGAAGCTACAACGATTGCAACAAGCAAAGGAATATGTGGGTCTGCACCTAAAACTATGATGCCATAAGATAGTGAAGCGATTAGAACTATAATTGGTATTAGTGCATAACCCATTGTTGCCTGTTTCTTTTCCCTCATTTAATACACCCCCTATTAATATGCTAACTATATATATAGTTATTACTAATAGATTACTATAAAGATAAAAATATTTCAATATATTCTAAAAATTAAAGTAATTGAAATACTAGGCATATATCAACGCAAATAGAGAAAATCAATATTCCTACAAATTATTAAGGTTTTTTAACAATCAGCACATTGGTTTTAGCCACTTGGGACACTTTTTGACTTACGCTGCCGAGAATTGCCCTAGAGAATCTTCCCATTCCACGAGAACCGATAACTATCAAGTCAAAATCACCTTCTTCAGATAAATTGACTATTTCTTCAGCTACATCTCCAGTTTTATAAAGAGTGTTGATATCTTTTCCTAAATCCTCAAAGAATTTTTCTGCTGATTTTAGGAGTTCTTTTGCATATTCAATGTCCTTTTGTACGGCATTATATCTATATTCCATGTCGAGGTACTTTATGCTGTCTACTACTGTGATGACAGTAATTGAGCTATCAAAAGCAATAGCTAATTCTTTTGCTTTTTGCATAGCCAGTTGAGAGCATTTTGATCCATCAATTGGTACTAATATTTTTTTCATGAAAATCCCTCCCCTTTACATAACTTTAAATTATCTTAAATTAGTTATACCCTGTATGAATTAAATATCACTTTGAAATATGATGATTTAAATAATAAAAAATTAACGATGTAAAATCAACAATGATATCCATTACATTCAATATTTCAAATTTTATGAAAAATCCTCTTTCTTTTATTGACATAATACTATATAATTTTGTTATATTGATAACAAAGGGGGAAGATTTATGAGTAGGCTTAGTATAATTACAAAAGATAAAGCTCAAGCTACTGTTGAAGAGATGTATAAAGATCTTGAAAGACGTATCATCGCTTCACCTCCTGGTTTGTGTCCAATTGACTTAACTCTATCTTTCGTAAAGATGGCACATGCTCAGACATGTGGCAAATGTGTACCGTGCAGAGTAGGTCTAGGCCAGTTGGAAGCATTACTTGGGGATGTACTTGATGGCAGGGCAACACTTGATACTATTGATTTAATTGAAAAGACAGCAAGGAGCATTTATTTATCAGCTGATTGTGCAATTGGGTATGAGGCTGCAAATATGGTATTAAAGGGTATAGAAGGTTTTAGAGATGATTTTGAGGAGCATATTTTGAGGGATAGATGTAATTTTGGTATTTATCAATCGGTTCCTTGTGTATCTCTTTGCCCTGCAGGTGTAGATATACCTGGATACATAGCGCTTATTTCAGAAGGAAGATATGATGATGCGGTGAGATTAATAAGAAAGGACAATCCAATGCCTGCAACTTGTGCATATGTATGTGAACACCCTTGTGAAACTAGATGCAGAAGGAACATGATTGATGACTCGATAAATATAAGAGGCCTAAAGAGATTTGCTGTTGACAATGCTAGTGAGGTTAAAAATCCTCAGAGAATGCCTTCGACAGGGAAAAAAGTTGCCGTAATAGGTGCTGGACCAAGTGGACTTACATGTGCGTATTTCTTATCGATGATGGGACATCAGGTAGATATTTATGAGAGAAGAAATAAATTAGGCGGCATGTTAAGGTATGGCATACCAAGCTATAGATTGCCTAGAGAGATATTAGATAAAGAAATAGATACTCTGCTCTCTTATGATGTAAATGTATTTACAAATATCACTATAGGAAAAGATATTTCCGTCGTAGATTTAAAAGACAAATATGACAGCGTTTACATTGCTATAGGTGCACAAATTCACAAAAAGATGGGCATTGAGGGCGAGGATATACTGGGAGTATATTCAGCAGTGGATATATTAAAAGAGATTGGAGATGGCATATATCCAGATTTTAAAGACAAAAGGGTTGCAATAATTGGCGGTGGAAATGTAGCGATTGACGTGGCAAGATCTGCTATCAGATTAGGCGCTAAAAACGCTAACATTATATACAGGAGAAGAAAAGATGATATGCCAGCACTAAAAGAAGAAGTAGAAGCTGCTATTGCAGAAGGGTGTGAAGTGTACGAACTTTCAAATCCTATAAAGATTGAATCAAATGAGAATGGTTTTGTTAAAGCCCTCATAGTTCAACCGCAAATAGTTGGAATGATAGAAAACGGAAGACCAAAGATGAAGGATGCTAAAGAAAAACCTATAGCGATTGAATGTGATGTTGTTGTGATAGCAATAGGACAAGGCATAGAATCAAAGGATTTTGAAAAAGATGGAATTCCTGTAAGAAGAGGTGTTATTGATGCATTAAGCTCAGCTGGAGTAAAAGACATACCCGGCGTATTCGCAGGAGGAGATTGCATATCAGGACCTGCGACAGTTATTCAAGCTATTGCTGCAGGAAAAGTTGCTGCTGCAAACATAGACAATTACTTAGGATACCATCATGTAATCGAATCTGATGTGGACATTCCACAACCTAGATTAGCTGATAGAGTTCCTTGCGGAAGAGTTAACATGAAAGAAAGACCTGTTTATGATAGAATAGACGACTTTTTATTAGCTGAATGCCCAATGAGTTTAGAAGAAGCAAATCAAGAGTCAAAAAGATGTTTGAGATGTGACCACTTCGGATTTGGAGTATTTAAAGGAGGGAGGACTGAAAAGTGGTAAATTTAACTATAAATAATAAAAAAGTCACTGTTCCAGAAGGAACTACTATCCTCAAAGCTGCAGAAGAAAACCACATAAAGATACCAAATTTATGTTACCTAGAAGGTTTAAATGAAATAGGTGCATGTAGAGTCTGTGTTGTTGAAATTGAGGGAGTAAATAGACTTATACCTGCATGCAACAATGTAGTAGAAGAAGGAATGAAAATTTACACTAACAGTCCGAAAGTAAGGGAAGTAAGGAGGACAAATGTAGAGCTTATTCTTTCTCAACACGATGCCAGATGTGCTAGTTGTGTGAGAAGTGGGAATTGTAGTTTGCAAGAAATAGCAAATGATTTAGGAATACTAGATATACCTTATCAACTGCAGCTACCTCACGCAAAATGGACAGAAGGATTTCCGCTTGTTAGAAATTATGAGAAATGCATTAAATGCATGAGATGCATTGAAGTTTGTGATAAAATACAAGGATTAAATATCTGGGATATTGCAAATACAGGCTCAAGGACAAGAGTCGACGTATCTAAAAATAGGAGAATAGAAGAGGCTGATTGTGCACTTTGCGGGCAGTGCATAACACATTGCCCTGTTGGTGCATTGAGAGAAAGAGATGACACAGACAAAGTATTTGAAGCACTGGCAGATAAAGAGAAAATCACAGTAATTCAGATTGCACCAGCTGTAAGAGCTGCATGGGGAGAATCTCTTGGATTAAAAAGAGAAGAAGCAACGGTAAATAGATTGGCTAGTGCTTTGAAGATGATGGGATTTGACTATGTATTTGATACAAATTTTGCTGCAGATTTGACTATAATGGAGGAAGGCAGTGAATTTGTTGAAAAACTAAAAAATAGAGAAAATGAAAAGTTTCCTATGTTTACATCCTGCTGCCCTGGTTGGGTAAGATTTATAAAAACTCAATATCCAGACATGGTTAACCAATTATCTTCAGCAAAATCTCCTCAGCAGATGTTTGGAGCTATTGCAAAGAGCTATTATGCAGAGCTATTAAATGTAGATCCATCTAAGATATTTGTAGTATCTATCATGCCGTGTACAGCTAAAAAATATGAAGCAGGAGTAAAAGTTCTAAATGACGCAGGCGCTGGTCAAGATGTAGATGTAGTATTAACTACTAGAGAAGTAGATAGAATGATAAGATCAGAGCATATTGATGTGAGATTTTTAGAAGAAGTAGAGTTAGACAAACCTCTTGGAATTAGCACAGGTGCAGCAGTTATTTTTGGAGCTACAGGTGGAGTAATGGAGGCGGCTTTGAGAAGTGCGTACTATTTAGTTGAAGGCAAAAATCCAGATCCTGATGCTTTTAAAGATGTCAGAGGGAATAAAGAGGGTTGGAAAGAAGCTAAATTTACTATTAGCGGGATTGAGCTAAATGTTGCAGCTGCTAGTGGATTAGGCAATACTAGAAGGTTGATTGAAGCTATCAGAAATGGCAAAGTTTCCTATGATTTTGTAGAAATAATGGCTTGCCCTGGTGGTTGTGCTGGAGGCGGAGGTCAGCCTATATGGGACGGAGAGGAATTAGCTGAAGAAAGGGCAGAAGTTTTATACGGACTAGATAAAATAAATGATTTGAGATTTTCACATGAAAACCCAGCTGTCATTGAATGCTACGAAAGGTATTTGCAAAAACCTCTTTCTCATACATCGCATAAATTATTACACACAAATCAAGAAGAATGGGAACTAAATCCTTTAAAAAATGAATAATAAAATTGGCATATCAATTGATATGCCAATTTTATTTGACAACTAAAACCGATCTATCTGCATGAGTGACAACTTTATGTGAAACCCCACCAAGCACTGCTCTTGAGAAAGCACCTAAACCTCTAGTACCGATGACTATTAAATCTACATCTTCCTCATCAGCAACATTTATTATCTCATCTGGCACATCTCCAAATTTATACATTGTCTTTACACCAAATGGATAATCATTGAATTCTTTTTCTACTTTTTCCAACAGTTCTTTAGCATTTTGTTCCAAAATTCTAATCAGTTCATCTTTAAATTCAATGCTAAAAAATCTTCCATTGTCAATTACAGTAAGGATTATTAATTGTGCGTGATACAATTCGCCAAGTTCTCTAGCTCTTTTTAGAGCTCTTTTTGAATTCTCTGATCCGTCAATAGGTACTAAGATTTTTTTCATATTACTCTTCCCTTTCTCAAGATATATTAAAAAATATCTGTATTTACATAATACCCATTTTTTTTAAATTAAATATATATTTATCAATTTTTTACAATGCTATTTTGACTAAATTTGTGGTAATATATATAGGAATAAAGAAAAAAGGAGTGATTAAATGTCTACACCTCACAATAGTGCAAAAAAAGGTGATATAGCTGAAACAATATTGCTTCCAGGGGATCCTTTAAGAGCAAAATTTATTGCAGATAATTTTTTAGAAAATCCAATTCAATTTAATACAGTAAGAAATATGTTTGGATACACTGGAACATACAAGGGAAAAAGAATATCCGTCATGGGAACTGGAATGGGCATTCCTTCTATTGGGATATATTCTTACGAACTCATCCACTTTTATGGAGTAAAAAACCTGATCAGGATTGGCTCGTGTGGTGCAATACAAGATGATTTAAATCTATATGATGTAATCATTGGAATGGGCGCTTGCACAAATTCAAATTATGCTCATCAATACAATTTACCAGGCACATATTCTGCGATAGCTTCCTTTGAGCTGCTAGAAAAAGCAGTAAGTGTTGCGAAAGAAAAAAATATACCAGTAAGAGTTGGAAATATCTTATCTAGCGATACTTTTTATTCTGCAGATGAAACTGAAGTTGAGAGATGGCAAAAGATGAATATACTCGGCATAGAAATGGAAGCTTATGCACTTTATTGCAATGCAAATTACGCAAAAGTAAATGCTTTAACTATCCTCACTGTGAGTGATTCAATAGTGAAAAAAGAAGAAACAACTGCACAAGAGAGAGAAAAAAGTTTTACAAAAATGATGGAAATAGCTTTAGAATTAGCTTAAACAGAGGATGCAAAGCATCCTCTTAATTTTGTTTATTAGGAGGGAATTCACATGAAAAAAATAAATATTTTGATTGACTGCGATCCAGGGCACGACGATGTAATGGCGCTTCTATTAGCTTTAGCTAACAGAGATAAACTGAATATATTGGGAGTAAGTACAGTAGCAGGAAATCAAACTTTAGACAAAGTTACATTAAATTTAAGAAAGCTCTATACATATCTTGGAGTAAAGACACCGATTGCTGTAGGTTCAGATCGCCCAATCATTAGACAATTACAAACAGGAGCTTTTGTTCATGGAGAAAGCGGCCTTGATGGGTTCGACTTTCCTACTCCAACAGTGGATGTCGATTTTTCAAATGCATTATTATTTATGAGAGATGCACTGATTAGCTGTGATGAAAAAGTTGTTTTGATAGCTACAGGACCTTTGACAAACATTGGGCTGTTGTTAAGGGCTTTTCCTGAAGTAAAAGAAAAAATTGAATATATATCTCTAATGGGCGGATCTATATACAAAGGAAATGTCACACCTTTTGCTGAATATAATATTTACGCTGATCCTGAGGCAGCTGACATAGTTTTTTGCAGTGGCATACCTGTAGTGATGAGTGGATTAGATGTCACTCATAAAGCATACATCACCAATGAAGACATATTCGAACTTGAGCAAATAAATGGAAAAGTTACAGGAATGTGTGCTAAATTATTGAGATTTTTTACTAAGTTTCACACGAATGAAGGCTATAAAAATTTTCCACTACATGATGTATGTGCAGTGATGTATGTATTAAATAAAGAGATTTTTAAAGGGCAAAATTTATTAGTCCAAATAGATACTTCAGATACATTGCATAGAGGAAGAACTGCAGCAGATTTAAGAGAGTGGATAACTCATGATGACACAAATACTTTTGCACTTTTAGATATCGATAGGGAAAAGTTTATCGAGCTTTTGTTTGGGGCTTTTAAAAAATTAGATGAAGAACTCAAATAACTGTTGATTTCATTTCTTTTCTTCTAAATAATGAAGAAAGGTTAATAATTATTCCCTTGTTTAAGATGATTTTATATGCTATATTGTATACATATAGTATATAAATACAAAAAACATACAATATATAGTATACCGTTAGAAACAGAGGGAGGATTTTAAATGGTTAGAGTCGAGAAAAGAAATGGGAAGATAGTAGACTTTGAAGGCGAGAAGATTGAGATTGCTGTAAAAAAAGCTATGGATGAGACCGAAAAGGGAATTGACGAGGAACTCGCTAAAGAGATAAGTAAAAAAGTATATGAGACTTTCAAAGACTTAGATGTGGTAAACATTGAACAGATACAAGACTTTGTAGAAGTTGAACTCATGAAAACAAGGCCTGAAGTAGCTAGAAAATATATAATTTATCGTGAAGAAAGGGCAAAGTTAAGAGAACAAGGCTGGAGCATGTCTGATCTTCAAAGAGATATATATGAAAAGAAGTACAGATATGATGCCGAGTCTTTCGAAGACTTCCTAGAAAGAGTAAGCGGTGGAAATGGCCCTATAAAGAAAGCTATAAAAGACAAAAAATTCATGCCGGCAGGCAGAATATTAGCAGGCAGAGGTCTGGACAAACTAGGTAGAAAAGTGACTTTAAGCAATTGCTATGTAATGCCAAAAGTTGAAGATAATATTGAATCAATATTTGATACTGCAAAATACATGGCAAAGACTTATTCTTACGGAGGCGGAGTTGGACTTAGCATATCAAAGTTAAGACCAAAAGGAGCTAAAGTTAACAATGCTGCCAGCACGACTACTGGAGCAGTTAGCTTCATGGATCTTTTTTCAATGGTAACTGGGCTTATTGGCATGAGAGGTAGACGAGGAGCTCTCATGTTAAACATGGACATAAACCACCCTGATATTGAGGACTTTATAGATGTAAAAAATGACTTGTCAAAAGTAAATTTTGCAAACATATCAGTAAATATAACTGACGAATTCATGAAAGCTGTAAAAGAAGACAAAGACTTTAGATTATACTTTAAAGTTGAAGCAACAGGTGAAGAGATTGAAAAAATTGTAAAAGCTAGAGATATATTTAGAAAAATAGCATACAACAATTGGAATATGGCAGAACCAGGAGTTTTATTTGTAGATAGGATAAATTCATGGCATTTATTGAGTGAAGATGATGAATTTGAATTTGCTGGAGTAAACCCTTGTGCAGAAGAAACTCTACCAGCTTTTGGCAGTTGCAATCTTTCTTCAATAAATTTGAGTGAGTTTGTAAAACATCCATTCACAAAATACGCAAGATTCGAATTTGAAAAATTCGGAGAAATGGTGAGAAATGGTGTAATTTACCTAAATGAAGTATTGGATGAGAACATGAATCTTCATGCACTAAAAGAACAAAGAGAGATGTCAAAGGCATATAGACAAATTGGCTTGGGGATCATGGGACTTGCAGATATGTTCATAAAAATGGGAATAAGATATGGCAGCAGCGAGTCTATTTCTCTTATACATCAAATCGGCCGAATAATGATAAATGAAGCGTTAAGACAATCAGCTCTGCTTGCATCTAAATATGGACCTTATCCTAGATATAAAAAAGATGCTGTTTTAGCTTCACCATTTTTGATTTCTAATGCTGACGATGATGTATTAGAACTAATTAAAGACTATGGTTTAAGGAATAGTCAGCTCTTAACTATACCTCCAACAGGAAGCATCTCAACTTTGATAGGGTGCAGCAATGGTGTAGAACCAATATTTCAAGTCTCCTATGTAAGAAAATCAGAATCTCTTCATTCTGAGGATACTTACTACAAAGTATTTACACCTATCGTAAAGGAATATATGGATAAGAATAATCTTTCATATGAGGAAGAATTGCCAGATTTTATAGTAACTACATCAAATTTAAATTATAGAGAAAGAATTGAAGTTCAAGCTGCATGGCAACAATACATCGATGCTAGTATTTCTTCCACTGTAAATGTACCAAATGAATTTAGTGTAGAAGAAGTTGAAGATTTATATATGTATGCTTGGGAAAGAGGACTTAAGGGAGTAACTATTTACAGAGATGGCTGTGCAAGAAGCGGAATTTTAATTACAGATAAAAAGAAAAAGACAAATATTGAAAAAATTGATGAATTAAAAGCAGAAATCAATAAATTAGCAGAAGAAGAATTGAAAAAAGACCCTGATACTTGCCCTATGTGTGGTGGTAAAATGAACCACTCAGGTGGCTGTGAAGAATGCCAAGACTGCGGCTATAGTCCTTGTGCTGTATAAAAATGAATTAAATAAATCAACCTCTGTCATTTTAATTGGACAGAGGTTGATTTATTTGTAGAGAGTAAAGGTAACAATATAGAAAATTCTAAATATAGTATTTACATAGAATAATTTTAATATTATAATTGTTTATAAAATATCAAGGGGGCGATGACAATGGAGCTTTTAGAAAAGATAACAGGTTGGTTATGGGGTATGCCTTTGATTGTAACAATCTTAGGAACAGGGCTTTATTTTAGTTTTAGGTCTAATTTTTTCCAATTTACACATTTTAAGCATATCATGGAAAATACTTTTGGAAAACTCTCATCTAAAGATAAAGGAGAGGGTGGAAAAGGAGTATTATCTCCATTTGAGGCGGTTTCTACAGCGATAGGCGGAACAGTTGGAGTAGGAAATATTGGAGGTGTAGCTACTGCAATAGCTTCTGGAGGGCCTGGAGCAGTATTTTGGATTTGGGTTGCCGCATTGTTTGGCATGATAATAAAAATGGCAGAGGTAACCCTTGCGGTTTATTATCGTTCTAAAGACGATGAGGGGAATCCCTACGGGGGACCAACTTATTATATGGAAAAAGGTCTTGGAGAAGAAAGACATATAAAAATATGGCCATTAATAGCCATATTATTTGGTGCAGGTATTTTTTCAACTTATTTTATAACAATGCAAAACTACACGGTATCAGAAGCAGTAGGCAATACTTTCAACATACCAATACTTGCAGTGTCTATTGTTTACATAGTGTTTGTATATCTTATCATAAGCAATGGCATACCTGGATTAGGAAAGATTGCTAGTAAAATAGTTCCTTTTATGACAATGTTTTACCTATTGGCTGGTATTTTTATAATACTTAAAAACATAACATTGCTACCATCTGGGTTAGCTGAAATATTTAAATCTGCGTTTACCGGCACAGCTGCAGTTGGAGGATTTGCAGGTGCTACAGTTTCTAAAGTCATGCAGATGGGCATGGCAAGAAGCGTGTATTCGAACGAAGCTGGATGGGGAACATCTCCTATGATACATTCAACAGCAAGAACTGATCATCCTGTAAAGCAAGGGCTTTGGGGTGCATTTGAAGTATTTGTAGATACTATATTGGTTTGCTCTGTAACGGCACTAGTCATCGTTTTAACTGGTGCGTGGAAAACAGGTGAATCTGGAGCTACTCTTACTCTAACGGCATTTGAAATGGAAATAGGGTCACTCGGGCGATATGTAATTGCGATTTCAGTATTTTTATTTGGCTTGACTACAACTACTGGTTGGTATGCATATTATGAAATACTCTTAAGACATCTAATGCAGAACAAAAAATCAATTAGAGATAAGATACTTAAGTTTTTTAGGGTATTTTATCCTGTGCCTGGAATAATTATCGTCTTGATAGCTGTATTTGGAGAGATGCCAGGAACTACACTTTGGTTATTTGCAGATTTGACTTCAGCCATACCTACATTTTTAAATGTTTTGACTATTTTGATACTAAGTCCCGTATTTTTCAGGCTTTTGAAAGATTATAAGAGCAGGTATTTAAAAATTGGTAAAATCGACCCCAATAGTAGGATATTTTATGAAGAAGATTGATAAAAATAGAGGGAAACCTCTATTTTTTTATGCAATTAATATTCATGTATGATATAATTTATAAAAACATTTATGGAGAATACTATGAGCTTTAGAAAGTTAATGATATTTGCAGGGCTTATGTGGGCACTGATGAACTT
>DAONLG010000003.1:0-16283 GCA_035406565.1 Soehngenia sp. | reverse complement strand
GAAGAATTGAATTTGCCAAGTCACGTATTTGGCAGCTCTTATGCGATGATGGTTTTTTTCTCATTTCTATCATCGCCATTTTGGGGAGCAACTGGTGACAAATACAGTAGAAAGAAAACTTTAGTGATCTCGACTCTCTTTTACGGGGTTGCTCAATTTTTATATGGGTTTTCATACAATTTATGGCAAATACTTCTACTCAGAGCTATGGCAGGCTGGTTTTCTGGCGGCATAGCCGTAGGGCTTATGGCTATGATCGTGGAAATAGATAGTTTTGACAATTTATCAAGAAACATGGCAACTTATTCGGCAATACTCAGCATTTTCACTTCAATTGGGTTTTTAATCGGGGGACTTTTAGGATATCTTCCTATTAGATATGTTTTTTATATACAAGGTATAGGGATGATTTTAGTTAGTCTCTTTTTTATGATTTTTGCCGAAGACATCCCTAAAAAAAGCTCTCTTGAGATAACAAATGTAAACTATAAATTAATGGACAAAAGAAAAATAAAAAGCATAAAATCACCTTGGACGGTAGTTTTTCTCAGTGTTACTTTTCTCATATTCTTAGCATTTTCTTCGACTAACAATGCTTTTAACTATTATCTAAGAGATGAACTTCGATTCATGCCGATAATAAATGGAGTTTTTAAAGCTCTGACAGGCATACTGGGTTTAGTGAGCAATTTGACGATAAATGTGTATTTGATAAAACATTTTGATTTAAAAAAAGCTCTCAGGTATTCTATTTTAATTTCGATGATTATTTCTATATTCATATACCTAGAAAGCAACAGCATCATTTTTTTAATATCGAGCTTAATTTACTTTACTTTAAATACAATTCAACTTCCGATACTACAGAGTTTTGCAGTGGAGAAAAATAAAGACAATCCTGGACTTTTATCTGGGATATTCAATGCTTCAAAATCACTGGGAGAGATGCTCGGAGCACTTATTGCAGGGTTTATATATGCTTTAAACAACAGATTTCCATTTTTAGTATCTATACTTGCATTGTGCTTATCATATCTAATTTTAGCAGGATATAAGTTTTATCAAAAAAGATTAGGAGAGATTTAAATGTGTGGAAGATATTCGCTTGATAAGGAAATGGATGATATAATTATTAGGTATAAAGCCGTGAACAAAACAGGAGAGTATAGCCCTAGAGAAGAGGTATTCCCTACTGACCATGCTTTAGCTGTCATCGAGTTAAATGAAAGAGAGATAAGAAGTTTAAAATGGGGATTTCCGACCAGTTTCTCTAAAAGGCCTCTGATAAATGCAAGAAGTGAAACAATCGATAAAAAAGATACATTTAAAGATGCATTTTTAAATAGAAGGTGTATAATACCAGTAGATACTTACTATGAATGGGAAGAGGTAAATGGGAAGAAAATAAAGAGAAGAATTAGCCTAGGAGATAGTTTTATATTTTCGTTAGCTGGAATATATAATATATGTACGTGGGGTTTAGAAAAACATCTATCATTTGTGATCATAACTACTGCTGCAAATGAAAAAATAGCAAACATACACGACCGAATGCCCTCTATTTTAAGAAAAGAGGATGAGAAAATTTGGCTTAATCCAAAAGAAGATGATGTAACCCTATTAAAAGATATTTTAACATCTTTTGAGGGTGATTTTATAGTGAGTTAGGGGTGATTAAATGTTAAACAACAAATTAATATCTCGTATTTTAGTGGTGATTTTAGCAGTGGCTATGATATTGCCTATATTTATAAATGCACTTATGTATTAAGTGCATTTTGATTTTTTTGGGTATATAATACATATTCATAGGGGGTGGGTTATAAATGGTTAAAGAATATAGGCTGAATCCTGAAGACTTAAAGAGCAATTGTTCTTTAGAAAAGTTTGATTTTGAAACAACTAAAGAGTTAGAGCCCTTAAGGGGAATAATCGGCCAACAAAGAGGCACAAAAGCACTACAATTTGGGCTTATGATGGACAAAAAGGGATATAACATATATGTTTCAGGAATGAGCGGCACTGGAAGAAGCAGCTTTGCTTATTCTATTGCAGAAGAGTTTGCGAATAAAAAGTCTGTGCCTAAAGATTGGGTTTATGTGTTTAATTTTTCAAATAGTGACTCTCCTCAAGCTCTATCATTTGAGGCTGGGAAGGGCAAAGAATTTAAAAAAGATCTAGAGGGAGTAATAAGTGATTTAAGAAAAGAGATTCCAGAGAAATTTCAAGGCATAGAATATGAGACCAGGATGAATGATATTTTCAAAGTTATAAACCAAAAGAAAGCGGATATTGTCAAAAAATTAAATGAGAAGTCAATGAAATATGGCTTTGTGTATACGCCAAGCGAAACAGGACTAGTCTCTATTCCTGTTAGAAATGGAAAGCCAATGAGTGAAGAAGAATATGCGAACCTTTCCATTGAAGAGAGAGAAAAGTTGATAACCTCTTATGAGGAGCTAAGAAGTGCCACAGTTGAAGAGTTTGATGCTTTAAGATTGTTAGATGAAGAATTAGAAAAAAGCCTTATACAGCTTGATAAGACTTTAGCTAGTGAAGTGGTTACTTTTCAAATAAATAAATTGATAAATAAATACGATGGTTCGGATAAAACTAAAAATTTCTTTGAAAGACTTGAAGCAGATATCATGGAGAACATCAATAGATTTAAAAAGAAACTCACGCCCATGAATTATGGATTTCCATTTTATGAAAACATGGAGGAAAGTTTTTTCACAAGATACACAGTCAATTTGTTTGTCGATAATTCTGATTTAGAGCATGCACCTATCATAAATGAGACAAACCCAGTGTATATAAATCTAATGGGCAATGTAGAATACAAGAGCTTAATGGGAGTTTTAACGACAGATTTTACTCAAATAAAGCCGGGCTCTTTGCACCAAGCAAATGGAGGATATATTATTTTTCAGATGAGAGAAATATTAAATAATCCGATTTCTTGGGAAATGCTCAAAAGAGCTTTAAAAACTGAAGAAATAAACATTGAAAATTACAATCGGCTATTAGGACTTGCTTTAACTGATTCGTTAAAACCCGAGCCCATACCTCTAGATGTCAAAGTCATAATAATTGGAGATATATACACATATGATTTACTGTACACATATGATGATGATTTTAGGAAATTATTTAAAGTAATGGCTGATTTTGACGTAGAAATGAACAAGGATTCACAAAACTTAGCAAACATGGGATACTTTATTGCAAATCAGTGTAAGACAAATGCTCTTAGACATTTAGATAAAAAAGCAGTAGAGAGAATCATTGAATATAGTTCAAGAATTGCTGAGCATAAAGATAAATTAAGCACAAATTTTAATCAAATAATTGAAATCCTATATGAAGCTGATTTTTGGGCAAATGAAGAAAAAGCTGATTTAGTAAATGAGAGCCATGTATTACGTGCCATTGATGAGAAAATCTCCAGAGTAAATAAATATGAAGAAAAGATAAACGAGATGTTTAAAGAAGGCACTTTAATACTTGACATAGACGGAGTGAGAGTTGGAGAGATAAATGGACTTGCTGTAATTGGCACAGGTGAATATTCTTTTGGAAAGCCAAATAAGATAACCGCAACTGTTTACAGTGGAAGAGATGGGATACTAAACATAGAAAGAGAGACAAAACAAAGTGGGCCAATTCACACTAAAGGAGTATTGACATTAAACGGTTATATTGGTGAGAGATATGCTAAAGAAAAACCTCTTGGAGTTACCATAGGTCTAGGTTTTGAACAAAGCTATTCCTATATAGAAGGAGATAGTGCTTCCTGTGCTGAGCTTTACGCTATTCTTTCAGCTTTATCAGGGTATCCGATAAAACAGTCCATTGCCATAACCGGGTCTATGAACCAAAAAGGCAGGGTACAGCCAATTGGGGGAGTAAATGAAAAAATTGAAGGGTTTTTTAGATTGTGCAAAGAAATAGGTTTTACAGGGGAACAAGGCGTTATAATTCCAAAGAGCAATGTGAAAAATTTAATTTTGAAAGATGAAGTTGTAGAAAAAGTGAGAGAAGGGAAATTTAATATTTACGCTATCGAAGATGTAAAAGATGGTGTAAAGATAATGTTTGATAAAACAATGGAAGAATTAGATGAAGCAATTTTTGCAAATTTAAAAAAGATAAATGAAGACAAGAATAAAGAAGAAAAATAATATAAAGTGGAGATTAATCTCCACTTTATAAATCTACTTTCAATATCTCGGATAATTTTAAAGGACTTCCTTTTGCTCTGATGTTCAAAGCGTTGTAAATCATGACAGCCATGTCGCCTCTTGTCAAATTGTCTTTATAAGATAAGCCGCTGACACCTTCCATTAGCCCGATTTTTTTAGCTATGTCAGGTATTGAATCACTTAATTTAGCTTCTTCAGTATAGCCTAATGCTCTCAACAACACGGTTTGAAATTGTATTACAGTAACGGCATCATCAAATCCAAATTTATTATTTCCTACACCTTCTATGAGTTTTTTATTTACTGCCCAGCTTATATAGCTGTGATAAAATGAATTATCTTGAGTAAAATCATCAAATTTATTTACAACAGGATACGATTTAGCGGTATTTTCTTCTTTATGAAGTCTGCTAATTATCACAACCATATCTTGTCTTTTCAAATTGTCATCTAAATTTAAATTTCCGTTGCCATCACCGGTTAATATCCCAAGTTTATTTAATTGTTCAGCTATCTTTACATTGTCTGCGTATCCAACATTTAATGGTAAAGACAAAAATAAAGAAAATACTAACAATACTATTGCTAATTTCTTCATATTACCCCTTCCTTTTACTTAATTATACTATAAACTTACTGAATTAATATTAAATTAATGTTACAGTTAATTAAGACTTGTCTTATATATCAAAAAAGCATATTATCTTTAATAGGAATATTTAACAAGGAGGTTTTTTATGAATACGAAATATATATTTGTAACTGGAGGAGTTGTATCTTCTCTGGGAAAGGGAATAACTGCAGCTAGTTTAGGGCAACTGCTAAAAAGCAGAGGGCTTAAAGTGACAATTCAAAAATTTGATCCTTACATAAATGTGGATCCAGGCACTATGAGTCCATATCAGCATGGAGAGGTTTTTGTTACAGAAGATGGGGCAGAAACGGATCTTGATTTAGGGCATTATGAGAGGTTTATTGACGAAAACTTAACTAAAAATAGCAGTGTTACTACTGGAAAAGTTTATTGGACAGTATTAAATAAAGAGAGAAATGGAGAATACAACGGAAGAACTGTTCAAGTAATACCGCATATTACCAATGAAATAAAAGAAAGAATAATCAGAGCATCTAAAGATAGAGATGTTGATGTGGTAATAACAGAAGTAGGGGGAACAGTAGGAGATATTGAGTCATTACCATTTTTAGAAGCTATCAGGCAGATAAAATACGATGTTGGGAAAGAAAATGTCATGTATATCCACGTCACATTAGTTCCCTATTTAAGCAAAGCTGGTGAGTTAAAGACAAAACCAACACAACATAGTGTAAAAGAGCTTAGGAGTATAGGAATTCAGCCAGATGCACTCATTTGCAGGACTGAAAAGCCATTAGGGGAAGATTTAAAAGCAAAGATAGCTCTTTTTTGTGATTTAGATAAAGATGAAGTAATTGAAAATGGGGATGTAGAAAGCATTTATGAGATACCTCAAATGCTGGAAAATCAAGGATTAGGGGAATTAGTAGTCAAACACCTCAATCTAGATTGTAAAGAACTTGATTTAACCGAATGGAATAAAGTTGTGGAGAGAATTAAAAATTTAAATAAAAAAGTAAAAATCGCATTAGTTGGTAAATATGTGGAATTAAAAGATGCGTATCTTTCTGTTATCGAAGCACTTAACCATGGGGGGATTTACAATGACGCAGAAGTTTTCATTGACATGATATCTTCCGAAGAGATAAATGATAAAAACGTTGATGCAATATTAGGCGGATATGATGGAATAATTGTTCCTGGTGGTTTTGGAGACAGAGGTATAGAGGGGATGATAAATTCTATAAGATACGCAAGGGAAAATAAAGTGCCTTATTTTGGCATATGCTTAGGTATGCAGCTTGCGACGATAGAATTTGCGAGAAACGTATTGGGATTAGAGAATGCAAATAGTACAGAGATTGATAAAGATACTAAATATCCAATCATAGATCTAATGCCTGATCAAAAAGACATTGATAAAATAGGCGGCACTTTGCGATTGGGTGTGTATCCTTGTAGATTGATGGAAAACACAAAAGCGAGAGATATATACAATGAAGAAATAATATATGAAAGACACAGACATAGATATGAATTCAACAATGAATTTAGAAAACCAATGCAAGATGAGGGAATGGTTTTTTCAGGACTTTCTCCAGACGGCAGATTAGTAGAAATGGTAGAAATTGCTGATCATCCATGGTTTATCGGCTCTCAATTTCATCCAGAATTTAAATCAAGGCCAACTAGAAGCCACCCTTTGTTTAAAGACTTTATTAGGGCGAGCTTAGAGTATAGAGAAAAAAATAAGTCGGATCATTAGATCCGACTTATTCAGTTCTTATAGCTTCTATTGCAGATAAATTCATAGCTCTTCTTGCTGGGTAATATCCTGAAATTACTCCTATAAGTGCTGAAAAACCGAGACTTGCAAATACAAGCCATATTGGTATAATGGAAATCTTACTATCCATGCCAGTACCCATGAAGTTTCCAAAGTTGCCTCCAAATTTATTTATTAGGAAGGATAATAAATAGCTCATTCCAATTCCTAGAATCCCACCCAATAAGCCTATCATGGCTGATTCAAATAAAAACAATTTTTTGATATCATTTATAGATGCTCCGATTACTTTCATTATCCCTATTTCTTTAGTCCTTTCATATATGCTCATGACCATAGTGTTAGTTATACCAATTGCTGCAACTAATAGAGATATAGCACCTATTCCACCTAAAGCAAGTTGAATGGATCTAGCGGTTTGTTTCATTGATTCTAATTGCTCGTTTAGACTATAGGCCTCATATCCTAATGATTTTATTTGGTCTTGAACATCTTTTACATTATCCATATCATCAACTTTGACCGTTATATTTTGATAGTCATCTTTGCTTTTATTCGGGGTAGGTTTTACGTTTTCTGCTTTTTCTTTTTCTTTAATCATCTTTTTTACATCTGCCATAGGCATATAAACTGCATAGCTGTGTTCATAATTGTCTTCTGTGAGTATACCTGCCACTTTTATCTTATAAGATTTGTAATTCACAGTTTCCTGATTGGGATCAGACCATCCGTAATTAGGATTCAATGTTATGACTAGTTTATCTTTCATTAAATCCACTTTAGGTTCTCTCCAAACAGTAGCTTTGGGATTGTAAAAACTCATGGCAACTTGTCCTCCAAATACAGCTGTCATCTCATCTGATTCATCTAATAATCTGCCTTCAGTAACTTCAAACCCGAAGTCCTCCATTATACTAGGGTCAATTCCCCTTATAGGAACACTGGTGATGTATTTTCCATCTATTACTGTGCCATATGCTTCAACAATTGGGTTTACAGCAACAACATGAGATATAGACTTAAAGCTTGCGACTGCTTCGTCATTTAGATATACTTGAGTGTTTCCTGTACTTGGCATACTTGGATCTGACCATTTTGGGTACACATTTATAGTAGTTAAGCTTCCCCATTGAGAGATTTGATCTTCAAATGCCTGGCTTAATCCAAATCCAATGCTCAGCATTACAATAATAGATGCAGTGCCTATTACTACTCCCAATACTGTAAGAAATGTTCTTAATTTTCTTCTCCACAGATTTTTAATTCCCATATAAATGAGATCTATGTTATTCATTTATTTCTAAATCCTCTATTTCTTTTTTTGCTTTTCTTTTTCTATGGACTATCACTCCGATTATTACTAGAGCTGCAGCCCCTAGCCCTATCCAAACCCATTTGTTTATCCCTCCACCCTCAGAATCGACAGGTGGTACTTCAGGGAATTCTGGTTGGGGAGCCATTTCCATGACATTCAATGTAAATTCTTTTCTTATCTCTTGCATTTGACCTGTGGAGTCTTCAAATGAAAAGACTAATGCTCCTTTTAATTCACCAGCTTGGCTTGGAATTACATAACCTTCAAAGAACTCACTGCTTCCTGATTCAAAATTTCCGACAAAATACTGACCGTTTTCGGTTTGAAAATCTCCTTCCAATTTGACCATCATGTTGTATAATGTGACTTTGCCAGTGTTAAAAAATTCAACTGATATTGGAGTAGATTGTCCTACATAAGCTTCTGGCATATAGCCTAATTCGCCTATCTCTAGTTTCGATTCTTGCACTACTGGAACACCGATTAATTCTGTTGCCGTGTATTCATTGCCATTGGCATCCTCATATTCAAAATTTGCAGTTAGAGTATAGGTTTTTGCTTGTGCATCTGGAACAGTGTACATAACGATGTTTTTTTGTATTTTACCTTTTGGTCCAATGCTGTCAATATAAAAAGTATTAGAGCTATCTACAGGAGTAAATACACTGCCACCTGAAGACTGTGTGTCGGGATTTGCTACAGTGTCAGCTGTCAAAAATATTTTTATGTTTTTAACAGTCTTTGTGCTATTTGTGTTAAAGAAGGACAAGCTCATAGTAAAATTTTGACCTGCTTTTACCAATTTTGGTTCAAAATTATATTTATCAATTATCAATTTTGGCTTTCCCTTAGGAGTATCTTCTTCGCCCGGTTTAGCTGCCACATATGCATTTAAACCCACATACTGTTCAAATGTATATTTTTCTGCTCCGCTGTAAATATCTTGATATTCGACAGTTATTTTTATTGGATAATTTCTAGTGATCGCATCTTGTGTTGGAGAAAATAGAAATCTGATGTTTTTGCTCTCTCCGGATTTCAAATTGTCAATTTTTATTATTGAAGTGCTCTTAGGTACTACTTGAGGGTCTTGGCTCTCTGCTTTTACAATGATATTTGATGCTGAAATAGGGCCTGAATTTAACAAGTTAAAACTAACTTGAAAGTTGTCATTTGGTGTTATTTGTTTTGTGTCAAATATCATGTCTTTAATCACTACATTTGATGATTGTGTCGAAGATTGACTTATTGTTATATATACCTTTTGGGTTTCCTCTAATCCATTGTATTTAAAAGTTATTTCTAATTCATAGGTTCCACTGGCTACTGTAGATGCAGCCTTTAAGTTATAAGTGATATATCCATTGCCATTAGCTTTTATGCTCTTAATAAACCCTGCATCAGAACCTGACTCTAAAAAGATAGTGTCTTTGCTTAGCCCCGACAATTTTGTGGAAATATTTGTTATGTCTGCATCTCCAATATTTTGGAAGAATATGCTCGCTTGAAAGCTTTGCCCTTTTGCTATGAATTGTGGATTTGTAGTAAGTTTTGTAACTAAGATTTTTGGTTGAACCGCTGCACTGCTTATCTTTACATACACAGTTATATCTCTGCTTCCATGCTCTATAGTGACACTACCTGAGGATGCGCTTGTTACATAGTCATATTGAAAATTCAATTTTAAAGGGTATATTCCCGCTGCTGTATTTGGTAGAACGTTTAATTTCAATTCAAAAGGTTGATAAGGGTTTGATATAGCAATACTTTCAGTTATATTACTTGGCAAAAAAGGTGTGCCTTCTCCAATTTGAGGTGTACAGATAATATTAAATGCTGTGCTTGTATTTTCAAGCTGGAGTTTTATAGTATTCACTTTTCCTGCTTGCAGTTCAGGCATATCTTGATTTTTTATCGTGATGTTTGGCTCTGGATAGGTTGCTGATGCATATGATAAATCAGAAAGTGGAATTAAAATAAAAATTAAGACAAGTGTTAAGCTGATTATTCTTTTCAATTGACAACATCTCCTTTAAGTGGTAGTTCTTCTACCTTTTCGATTTTTCCGTCTCTCATGTGAAATATTCTATTCGCATAGCTTGAGATTTCATCGTCATGAGTTACTATTACTAAAGTTTGATTTAAGTCTTTCGCCATATTTGTCACTAGATCCATTATTTCAAAAGAGGTCTTTGTGTCTAAGTTGCCCGTAGGCTCATCTGCAAACACAATCTTTGGATTTCCGACAAAAGCTCTTGCAATGCTCACTCTTTGCTGCTGACCTCCACTCATTTCAGATGGTTTGTGATGTAACCTTTTACCTAATCCTACATTTTTGAGCATTTCTGTAGCTTTTTTTTCACGTACTTTTCTGGGGACTCCTCTAAAGGTAAGGACTAAGCTCACATTTTCCAATGCGGTAAGCGTTGGGATAAGATTGTACGATTGGAACACAAAACCGATATTTTTTTGTCTAAATTTAGTCAATTGCTTTTCATTCATTTTTTCTAAATGCATATTATTGATAATTATTTCACCCTTGGTCGGTTTTTCAAGTCCTGCCATCATATTTAACAGTGTACTTTTTCCAGAACCTGAAGTGCCAATTATACATATAATTTCTTTCCTATAAATTTCTAAATTTACATCATTTAAAGCAATTATCTTTTCATCGCCCATTTTATATACTTTTCTTAGGTTTTTGGTTATTATTATTTCATTCAGAATAAATCACCTCCTGATCTTTTAATTAGTTTATCATACTTAGAGCTGCAAGTAGTTACAAAATGTTTACGAAAATTGTAAATATCAGTAAATTTTATTCATCTAGAAGAAACGTTTTCTATATGTTATAATTAAGACAAAGATCAAATAATAGGAGGAATTATTATGGAAAAAGCTATGATAAGAATGAGAATGAGTGCACACGATGCTCACTACGGTGGGAATTTAGTTGATGGTGCGAGGATGTTAGGACTTTTTGGGGATGTGGCTACAGAACTACTCATCAGATTAGATGGAGATGAAGGACTATTTGTAGCATATGACAAAGTGGAATTTAAAGCTCCGGTATTTGCAGGAGATTATATTGAAGCTCATGGAGAAATAGTAAGTGTGGGAAATACTTCAAGAAAGATGAGATTTGAAGCTAGAAAAGTAATTCAAGCTAGACCTGATATAAATGATTCAGCATGTGATGTGTTAGAAGAACCAATTGTAGTTTGTGTAGCTGAAGGTACTTGCGTAGTTCCAAAAGATAAAAAAAGAAAATAAGAGGTGAATAAGATGGATAAACTTATAATAACTGCTGCAATTTGTGGTGCTGAAGTAACAAAAGAAAACAATCCTAGTGTTCCCTATACAGTAGAGGAAATAGCTAGAGAAGCAGAAAGTGCTTATAAAGCTGGAGCAAGCATTATTCACCTTCATGTTAGAGAAGATGACGGGACTCCAACTCAAAGAAAAGAGAGATTTAAAGAGTGCATGGACGCAATTAGAGCAAAATGCCCAGATGTAATCATACAACCATCAACTGGTGGCGCAGTAGGCATGACAGACGAGGAAAGACTTCAACCAACAGAATTATATCCTGAAATGGCAACTCTTGACTGTGGAACATTGAACTTTGGCGGAGATGAAATATTTGTAAATACGGAAAATACGATTAAAAATTTCGCAACTATCATGAATCAAAGAAATATAAAACCCGAGATAGAAGTTTTTGACAAGGGAATGGTAGATTATGCTATAAAATATCATAAACAAGGTTTTATAAAAGCACCAATGCATTTTGATTTTGTTTTAGGAGTGCAAATGACAGCTACTGCTAGAGATTTAGCATTTCTTGTTGACTCAATTCCAGCAGGATCTACTTGGACAGTTGCAGGCATTGGCAAAAATCAATTTCCTATGGCAGCATTAGCTATAGTAATGGGTGGACATGTAAGAGTTGGGTTTGAAGACAATACTTATATTTCAAAAGGAGTTTTAGCAAAATCCAATGGTGAATTAGTTGAAAAAGTTGTAAGAATCGCCAAAGAATTGGGAAGAGAAATCGCTACTCCAAATGAAGCTAGAGAAATATTAGGATTAAAACCATTAAACGCTTAAACATTTTAAACAGATGTGATATAATTGATACTAAGAATTCTTAGTATCAATTATCTTTTCTATAGGCTTGTATATAGGGCGCTCGTATTTAATCACATATTATTCCTTTTTTATATGCAGGTCGTTTTAAATTAAATTGCTCTATTAATATCCACTGAAAGGAGAATAATTATGAAGCTATTTATCGACACGGCAAATATTGATGAGATTAAAGAAGTCAATAGTTGGGGAGTGCTAAGCGGTGTAACGACCAATCCAAGCTTGATTGCCAAGGAAGGAAGAGTTTTTGAAGAAGTTGTTGAAGAAATAACAAAGATTGTAGATGGACCTATAAGCGCAGAGGTGATTTCACTCGAAAAAGAAGGCATGCTAAAAGAGGCAAGGGAGCTTTCAAAAATCCACAAAAATATCACAATCAAAGTCCCTATGACAAAAGAAGGACTTAAAGCAGTGAGCATTTTATCAAAAGAGGGCATAAAGACAAATGTAACCCTTGTTTTTACTCCTAATCAAGCTTTGCTGGCAGCAAAAGCTGGAGCTAATTTCGTAAGCCCATTTATTGGAAGGCTTGACGATATAAGTACTGAAGGAATACCACTTATCAAAGATATAGTTCAAATATTTAACAATTATTCGATTAAAACGGAGGTAATTGCTGCAAGCATAAGACATCCTATGCACGTAATCGAATCAGCAAAAGCTGGGGCACATATTGCAACGATACCATATAAAGTATTTATGCAAATGTTAAATCACCCATTGACTGATAGTGGTATTGAAAGGTTCTTAAAGGACTGGGAAGGAGTTAAAACTAAATAAGGGGGAGAAAAATGGATAGAAGTCTTGCGATTAATTTAGCCAGAGTAACTGAGGCTGCTGCACTAGCTAGTGCAAAACTCATGGGTAGAGGAGATAAAAATGAGGCAGATCAGTTAGCGGTCGATGCGATGAGAAGAATGTTTGACACGATAAACATCGACGGAGTTGTAGTAATAGGAGAAGGTGAAATGGATGAAGCTCCTATGCTATATATCGGTGAACAAATAGGTCACTCAACTGAAGGCTGCATAAAGGTAGATATTGCAGTTGATCCACTGGATGGCACACAATCTGTGGCAAATGGGTATCCGAATGCTATATCTGTTGTGGCGGTTGCACCAAGAGGGTGCTTACTAAATGCCCCAGATATGTACATGAACAAAATCGCTGTGGGCCCAAAGGCTAAAGGGGTAATTGACATCAAGGCTTCTGTTAAAGAGAACATATTAAATGTTTCAAGAGCTCTCAATAAAAATGTATCAGAGGTCACTGTATGTGTCTTAGATAGAGAAAGACACAAAGATCTAGTTAAAGAAATAAGAGAAGCTGGTGCTAGAATTAAATTCATAACTGATGGTGATGTCTTAGGGGCTATGAATACTTGTTTTGAAGAAGCAAATGTGGATATACTATTAGGCAGCGGAGGAGCACCAGAGGGAGTATTAGCAGCATGTGCACTCAAATGTTTAGGAGGAGAAATCCAAGGAATATTGCTGCCCGAAGATGAAGCACAAATAGAAAGATGCAAAAAAATGGGAGTAGATTTAGATAAGGTCTACTATATAGATGATTTAGTAAAAGGAAATGAAGTAGCGTTTTCTGCAACTGGAGTTACTTATGGCGAACTTTTGGCAGGAGTAAAGTACTTAGACAACAACAAAGCGACTACTGAAACATTAGTGTTAAGAGCAGAAACAGGTACTGTAAGATTTATAAAATCAATACATCAACTCGATAAAAAACCTGGATATGCAAAATAATAGTTAAGAGGTGTGAACTTGGATCAGGATATTTTATACAGTAAGAAATTACAAGAATTAAGAGAAATTGCAAAAGCATACAATATCCCAGGCTACTATAAATACAAGAAGGAAGAGCTAATAAACCTAATTATGGGGAAAGATCCTTATGAAGATTCTTTTGAAGAATTGGATATATACGATGGCGTGGCTGATGACGGATTAGAAAATGAAGATGAAACTAAAGAAGACGTTAAAATAGACATAAAAGACATGGATATAGAAGATCTATCTGAAAATGCAAGTGTTGAAATGGAGCAACTAGAGGATATTGATTTAGCAGAAGGAATACTAGAGCTTCATACAGATGGATATGGTTTTTTAAGACGCCAAAACTATATGCCGGGGGATGATGATATATACATCTCCCCTTCTCAAATAAGAAGATTTCATCTTCAGACTGGAGACAAAATAACTGGGATAACAAGGCCTCCCAAACAAGGGGAAAAATTCAGCGCTTTATTATACGTAAAAGCGGTTAATGACATGCCTCCTGCCACAGCAATCAACAGACCTGACTTTGAAAGCTTAACTCCAATTTATCCTAATGAGAGATTAAGACTCGAAACAAGTCCTACAGAATACGCTACCCGAATAATAGACTTGGTTGCCCCTATTGGAAAAGGCCAAAGGGGTATGATAGTTTCCCCTCCAAAGGCAGGTAAGACAACTCTTCTAAAGATGATAGCAAACGGGATTGCAAAAAACCATCCTGAAGTGGAAATGATAATCTTGCTCATAGATGAAAGACCTGAAGAAGTAACAGACATGAAGAGGTCTGTTAAGGGTGAAGTTATTTACTCAACTTTTGATGAACTTCCTAAAAATCATACGAGAGTTGCTGAAATGGTTTTAGAAAGAGCAAAGCGACTTGTAGAGCATGGGAAAGATGTAGTGATCCTTTTAGATAGCATAACTAGACTTGCAAGAGCTTATAATTTAAGTATTCCTCCTACTGGAAGAACTCTATCTGGAGGGCTTGATCCAGGAGCACTTCACAAACCTAAGAGATTTTTCGGAGCAGCAAGAAATTTAGAAGAAGGTGGAAGCCTCACTATACTTGCTACAGCTTTAGTTGAAACAGGAAGCAGAATGGACGATGTAATCTTTGAAGAGTTCAAGGGCACAGGAAATATGGAAATTCACCTAGATAGAAAGTTATCTGAAAAGAGGATATTCCCTGCTATAGATATATACAAATCAGGTACTAGAAAAGAAGAACTTCTGATGAGCCAAAAAGAATTAGAAACAGTATGGGCTATGAGAAAAGCTTTTGGGAATGCATCTACTCAAGAGGTAACTGAATTTTTAATAAACAAAATTGTATCAACGAAGACCAATGAAGAATTTATTGAAGAAATGAGAAATAAAATTTGGTTATAGTTGAAATAAATAAATTTTTGTGGTACAATAATTTAGCTGATGTTTAGAGTTAAATGTACGAAACTCTTCGAAGAGAGGTGAAAAGAATGAAACCAAATATTCATCCAGAATACAAACAAGCAACAGTCACTTGTGCTTGTGGAAATACTTTTACAACAGGCTCAACAAAAGATGAGCTAAGAGTAGAAATTTGTTCAGAATGCCACCCATTCTTTACAGGCAAACAAAAGCTTGTTGAAAGAGGTGGACGTGTAGAGAAATTTAAGAAGAAATACAATATCGACTAATTTCTCAAAGACTAGGTTAGCTGCGTGTGCATCTAACCTTATTTTTTTAGAGGGGAAGAATAAAATGTCTGAAAATATAAATGTGATATCAAAACCAATTCATAAGACATCGATAGGTGGACAAGCTTTAATTGAGGGAATTCTAATGAGGGGCCCTGAAAAAGTTTCAATTGCAGTTAGAAAACCTGATGGTCAAATAGATTTAAAAGTGGAAAAATCTCTGCCGCTTAATAAAAAAAATAAAATTACATCACTTCCAATAATCAGGGGGATGCTGGGGTTAGTAGACTCGCTTAAAGTCGGAATGAGTGCTTTGATGTATTCAGCTGAATTTTTTGATGAAAATCCAAATGAAACTAAAACACAAGAAAAAGAGAGTCTGTTTAATAGAATATTCAAAGAAAAAGCAGATGATGTAGCGATGAGTCTAACTGTATTTTTGTCAATAGCTATAGCTGTCATTGTATTTATGATTTTACCAAACTTTTTAACTAATTTATTTGTCAATAGGATTGAAAGTTCGATTTTGCTGAATTTAATCGAAGGATTTATAAGGATTTTTATTTTCTTCTTATATGTAGTCTGGGTATCAAAATTAGAAGATGTAAGAAGAGTCTTTGAATATCATGGTGCAGAGCATAAAAGCATACATGCTTACGAAAATGGAGTACCATTGACAGTAGAAAATGTCAAGAAATTTTCAATCCTGCACCCAAGATGTGGGACTAGCTTTCTTTTTATGGTAATGATTGTGAGCATTGTGG
>DAONLG010000002.1:0-40784 GCA_035406565.1 Soehngenia sp. | reverse complement strand
ATATTCGGTTATTGGGTCTTTAGATATGACAACACCAGCTGCGTGAGTAGATGTGTGCCTGGGCAGGCCTTCTACTGCTATTGCTAAATCAATCAACTCTCTAACTTCTGTGTTGTTATCATACTCTTTTCTTAAATTTTTATTGATCTCTAAAGCTCTATTTATTGTTATACCCAATTCATTTGGAATTTGCTTAGCTATGTAGTCTACTTCTCCATAAGGCATATCTATCGCTCTTCCAACATCTCTTATAGCGCCTCTTGCTGCCATGGTACCAAATGTAACTATCTGAGCAACTTTATCAGCTCCATATTTTTTTATAACGTATTCTATTACTTCCTCTCGCCTTTCGTAGCAAAAATCAATGTCTATATCTGGCATAGTGATTCTTTCTGGATTTAAAAATCGCTCAAATATAAGTCCGTATTTGAGCGGATCAATGTCAATTATACCTAATGCGTAAGAAACTATGCTTCCTGCTGCTGAACCTCTCCCTGGGCCTACCATGATTTGATTGTCTTTCGCAAATTTAATAAAATCCCAAACGATTAGGAAATAATCGACATAACCCATTTGAGTTATTACACTAAATTCATAATCAAATCGATTTTTGATTTCTTCAGTTATTGTTTTATATCTTTCTTTAAGTCCTTTTCTGCTTAATTCCATCAAATAAGATTCATTTGTATACCCTTTTGGTACTTCATATTTAGGCAAATGCAATGTGTTGAAATCCAATTCAACATTGCACCTATTTGCGATGATATTTGTATTGTTTATTGCCTCAAGATCATTTGGAAATAAGTTTATCATTTCTTTGGAGGATTTAAAATAGAACTCTTCTGTTGGAAATTTCATTCTGTCGACATCAGAGATGGTTTTTCCTGTTTGAATGCACAGCAGTACATCATGAACATGAGCGTCTTTCTTTTCCAAATAGTGAACATCATTTGTAACCACTAGAGGTACATTTAATTGTTCGCTAAATTCTCTTAGCTTTTTATTCACTTCTAATTGCTCTTTTAATCCATGATATTGAAGTTCTAAAAAAAAGTTGTTTTCACCAAATATACTTTTATATCTCATAGTGGCATCTTTTGCTTTTTCAAAATTGCCATCTAATAATAAACTTTGTATCTCCCCACCTAAACATGCTGATAGAGCTATTATGCCTTCGTGATATTTTTCAAGAATTTCATAATCAGCTCTAGGTTTATAATAAAATCCATTTATATAGGCTTCTGAAACGATTTTCATTAAATTTTTGTATCCTTCATTGGTTTCAGCTAAAAGTATCAAGTGATAAGGCTTTTTATCTTTAGGGTTTCTATCTGTGTATTTACCATTAGTTACATAAATCTCTGATCCAATTATCGGTTTAATGTTATTTTTTTTTGCTTCCTTATAAAAATTAACAGCTCCGAACATAGCTCCATGATCAGTAATAGCAACCGATTCCATGCCTAATTCTTTTGCTTTAGAAACTAATTCTTTTATTCGAATGCTACCGTCAAGAAGGCTAAATTCAGTATGCACGTGTAAATGTGTAAACTTTACTGTATCCATCATACCACCTTAATCAAATATCTCAGTGAATTCTACATTTTTTAAAGTATTCTCTATCAGAGATAAATCCACTACCATAAAGTCATATAAAACTTGTTCATTCCAATCCGGAATTTTGCTTATGTTTTGAAATTTTTCATATGTAGAAATGCTGTTTTCAATTAAATTGAGCCCATTTATATCTATTTTGCCTTTTTTTTCAGAAATCAATATACTTTTATATGGCGTTTCATTGGGCTTAACACTTCCTGAAAGCGGATGTGATAAAAGCTTATGACCCATATGTATCTTATCTCTTGTATATTTTAAAACATCAAAATGGCTTTTGTTCTCCATATATTCTATCTTTATGCTGCCTTCGTATTTTTCGTATACTTTTGGGTTATTAGTAATAATTATCAATTTCATCTTATCAAACCTCTCTAAAGCCACTTTCGATTACTGTGGTTAACTTATCAATTAATTCTTTTTCGTCTTTTCCCTTAGCTATAAGTGTTATCTTTTCTCCTTTAAATGCTCCTAGTGACATTATCCCAATAATGCTTTTCCCATTTACTCTTTTATTTGCAGTTTCTACTTCAAGATCACTTTCAAATTTATTAGCTATTTTTACAAATATTGCAGCTGGCCTTAATTGCAATCCTTCATCATTCATAAGAATTATATCCTTTTTTATCACAAAATCACTCCTTAAGTTCATCTGCTATTTCCTGTATTTTTTTGAACCTGTGATTGACCCCAGATTTTCCAATAGGCGGGTTTAATTTCTCACCTATTTCCTTTAAAGTTGCATCAGGATGAGATAATCTAATCTCAGCTATCTCCCTAAGTTGTTTGGGTAAATAGTTCAATCCTTTTTTTTGCTTTATTATATTTATCGCTTCAACTTGCCTCATAGATGCTTCTACAGTTTTTTCTAAATTTGCTGTTTCACAATTGACAATTCTGTTAATATTGTTTCTGACATCTTTTAATACTCTAATCTCTTCAAATTTCAGAAGTGCTTGATGGGCACCAATGATATTTAAAATGTCTGATATTCGTTCAGCTTCTTTTAGGTATAAAATATATGATTCTTTTCGTTTTATAATTTTGGAGTTCAAACCAAAAGAGTTTATCAATTTTTGAAGATCTTTTGCATGTAAATAATCAGTATTTACAAACTCCAAATGGTATGTCTTTTCAGGATTGCTCATCGAGCCTGCTCCTAAAAAAGCTCCTCGAATATAACTTCTTTTGCAGCATCTCTTTTCAATTATATTCTTTGGAATTCCATAATTTGGTTTAAATATATTAATTTCTTTTTCGTCTATAAACCCAGTGTCAATTAAAATATTCGTAACAGCTTTAGAGTTGTTCACAGCAACCAAATAATTGTTGTTCTTCTTTAACTGCTTATTCTTTCTTACAGAGACTTCAACATCTACATTGTATATTCTTTTTAATACAGAAAATATCCTTCTTGCAATAGCTGCATTTTCTGTTGAAAAAATAATGCTAAGATTATGATGCCCACTTATTTTTATTGATCCACTCATCCTAATTAGCGAAGCTAATTCTGACAAAGCACAACAGTCGTTTTCTACAGGCAGATGTGAAATTTCATTTTTAACATCTGATGAAAATGACATTACATCACCTCATGTTATTTATATACTCAATGCTTTTTCTAATTACTTTTAATTCATCTTCATATTTGACAATTTTTACTGCTTTATCCATGTGCACGAAGCTTGCATCAATAAATCCTTCTTCTCTTTGTGGTTGACAATGAGTATTGTTTGCTTTCATTAAAAACCAATGCACAGTTTTGTAAACTTGCTCATTGTGTCTTAAATTTCTAAACTCATACTGTGCTTGTCCAATATAAGAAACAATCTCACCCCTTACTCCAGCTTCTTCATATACTTCACGCAATGCTGCCTGTTCTTTTGTCTCGCCTTGTTCTATTCTACCTTTTGGAAGCACCCAATCACCGTTGTATTTTTTTAATAATAAAATGCTGTTTCCAAAAAAAACAATACCTCCACTGCTTACTTCATACATAAATTCACCTCAAATCTAAACATTTAATACTTTAATTATACACTATAAGCTCATCAAGTTGTAAAAATGTTTAGTTTAAAGCAAAACTATATTAAGTTAATGATTACTTCCGATAGTTTTATAGCATCATGCCTTATGAGCTCATCTTTTATATTGATAAAATCATCTGATATTACTTTTATTCCTTTAGATTCTAGATAATTCATATCTGCATCATGTAAGTAAATAGGTTTAGCATTATCATGAATATATTTTGATAATATATCTGTTGGAATTTCTTTATTGTTTATGATGCAGTAATCAATGAATCCATCAATTGTATGATTTAAAATTGCTTCTACATGATCTTTAATACCCATATCATCAGTTTCCCCTGGTTGAGTCATGATATTGCATACATATACGACTTTTGCTTTTGAACTATTTATTATATTTACCATATCCTTTACAAGCAAATTAGGTATGATCGAAGTATATAGGCTTCCTGGCCCTAAAACGATGATATCTGCATTTAAAATTGCATCTATTACATCTTTTAGAGGGTATGATATTTCTGGATTCGTTCTTATTCTTTTTATCTTACTTTTCTTTTTAGTTGAATATAAAGGTATTTTAGATTCTCCTTCGATTATCGATCCATCTTCTAATTCGGCGATTAGCGTTACGTCATCCAATGTTACTGGTAATACTTTACCGGTAATTTTTAATACACTGCTTGTTTCTTCTACAGCTTTTTCAAAACTTCCATGAATTTCATTCATTGCTGCAAGAAACAAGTTCCCAAAGCTCTGGCCTTTTAAGCTGCCTTCCTTAAATCTATATTGTAATAATTTCTCCATGGTAGGCTCGGTATTTGCTAAAGCAACTAAGCAAGACCTTATATCCCCTGGAGGTAGCATACCTAAATCTTCCCTAAGGCGTCCACTGCCTCCACCATCATCAGCTACTGTGACAATTGCGGTTATGTTTTGTGTTTTTTTCTTAAGTCCTCTTAAAAGCACGGATAGCCCCGTGCCTCCTCCTAAAACAACTATATTTTTCCCATCTGGTTTTATAGTTTCCAACATGTTCTTTCCCCTTTATTTAAAATCCCTATGATATAGCATAGTACTGTGCCCCTTTTCAGATAATTTATTCGCTAATTCTTCAGCTATTGCAACGGAACGGTGCTTTCCTCCTGTACAGCCTATGCCAATCACAAGTTGACTTTTCCCTTCTTCAATATAATAAGGTATTAAAAATTCTATTAAATCTAGTATCTTTAGTAAAAATGTATTTGTCTGTGGCCATTTAAACACATAATCTTTTACTATTTTTTCTTTTCCTGAGTGCTCTTTTAATTCTGGAATATAGTATGGATTAGGTATAAATCTTACATCAAATACCATATCAGCATCAAGTAATATCCCATTTTTAAATCCAAAAGATGAGATTAAAATTGTTATTTTCTCTCGTTTCTCCCCTTTTAAAAATATCTTTGTCATTTCAGCTTTTAACATTCCTAAATTGAGCTTAGATGTATCAATTATATAATCTGCTTTCGATTTTATATCCTTTAATATTTCTCTCTCCTCTTTTATTCCATCAATAATGCTTCCATTAGCATTAAGGGGATGAGGTCGCCTAAGCTCTTTAAATCTCTTTATTAAAACTTCATCAGATGCATCTAAAAAAACAACTTTGTAATCAATTTGCATATTTGAAAGTTTCTCTAGTTCTTCATATAAGCTTTTAAAAAATTCTCCTCCTCTTATATCTACAACAACACATGCTTTATCGATGTGTTTAGTAGACTTATATGTCAGTTCTGCAAATTTTGATAGTAATTGAGGTGGTAAATTATCCATACAATAATAGCCCATATCTTCCATAACTTTCATTGCTTGTGATTTCCCTGCGCCTGACATTCCTGTTATCACTACTATTTCCATAAAACTCACCTCTATATAGCATTAACTACCCTATTTACGTCTAATCCTGCAGATAAAAAAATTTCAAGCCCTAATTTAAAATTCCCAACCTCTTTAGCACTGTGAGCATCACTATTTATATAAAATTTAACATTTGAGTTTATTAATGATTTCAAATCTTCTAAATTAAGATTCCCATGCCTTGAATTTATCTCCAGTGCCACGTCTCTTTTCTCAGCTTCTTGTGCTAATTTTAAAATATCTAACTTCACTTTAGCACCAGGATGAGTAATTATATCAATAGGATAATTTCTCATAGCACTGATATAAGATTGAGTTATGACCTCTGTTATTTCATCAAGTCTATATCCTGTTATTTTAGCTATTTGGCTCTTAAGGTATAAATTCATACCCTCTCTTATGCTCTTTGGAGTTGAACCATAGTGGAAGCCCATTAGCAAGATGTCAATCATATCTATAATATTTTCATCTACATCTATTTGCCCATTCAAGCCAACAAGATTAGATTCTAATCCCATGAGAACTGTTAACCCTTTCGGGAAATAAATTTCATTTAACCTGTTTACTTCGTCTCTAATTAGTTTGAGATTTTTCTTTCTTACTCCATATAAATAATGTGATGGCCCATGCTCGCTAATTACAATAGTTTGAAGGCCTTTTTCATAAGCAGATTTAACATTCTCCTCTATTGTTGATTTTGCATGCATTCCCTTGATTAAAAACCCACTACTATATATTGTGTGAGTATGGAAATCACCCGTTATTTTCATTCTAAATCTTCTCCAACAACTTTAATTTCTAATTCTAAATCCACTCCATGTACATCTTTGACAGTTTTTTGAACTACCTTAATAAGTGTTGAAATATCCTTATAAGTTGCATTACCTAAGTTCACAATAAACCCACAATGTTTTTGTGAAACTTGAGCATCCTTATACCTCAAACCCCTTAATCCCGCTTTGTCTATAAGTTGGCCTGCGAAATGTCCTTCTGGCCTTTTAAAAGTACTGCCAGCACTTGGTAATTCTAAAGGTTGTTTTGAAGTTCTTTTCTCATTTAAATCTTGCATTCTATAAAAAATGTCTTCGTATTCTCCTCTTTTTAGAGAAAACTCTACTTCCAATACGACTAATTCTTCTTCAATAACTCTGCTTTTTCTATATCCAAAATTCATTTCTTCATTTGTATAAGTGACTATCTCATTGTCTTTAGTCAAGACAGTTACCTTTGATACAATGTCTTTCATCTCCCCGTTGTAAGCTCCTGCATTCATCATAACTGCACCGCCAACAGTGCCTGGAATACCAGATGCGAATTCCATGCCTGTTAGGTTATTTTCTAATGCGAATTTTGATGTGTTTGACAATAAAGCTCCAGCTTGTGCTGTGATTTTCTCCCCTTCAACGGTCAATTTGTCTATATTGCTGTTGACTTTAATAACAACTCCCCTTATTCCACCATCTTTAACTAACAAATTGGTACCATTTCCCATTATAAAATATGGAATTTTCGCTTCTCTTGCAATCTTTATCGCATTTATAAGTTCTTCCATCGAATTTGGAATTATAAATATATCTGCAGGCCCACCAATTTTAAAAGATGTGTGATTTTTCATCAACTCATTGTATCTTATATCAAAAAAAGAATATTTACTAAATAAGCTAATATAGTCTACCATCTTTCCCCACCTTATGATTTTAAATTATATATCCCTAGTATTATAACATATTTATATTTATTTATTAAATTAATTAAAAAAACATGGTAAGAACTCTTACCATGTTTTTTTAATTAATCCCTTGCCATTTTTTTATAGATTTCTAATCTATCTTTAGCAGCTTCTTCGGCAGCTTTATATAAAATTTCTGCTTCTTCAGGGAATGTTAACTTCAATGAAGTATATCTTACTTCTGAGTCAAGGAATTCTCTAAATGGCTTTGTTGGCTCCTTAGAATCAAGAACAAATGGATTTTTCCCTTCTTCTTTCAATCTAGGGTCAAATCTATACAAATGCCAATAGCCTGTTTCTACAGCCAATTTTTCTTGTCTAATTGATGTACCCATGCCTGTTTTTATTCCATGGTTTATGCAAGGAGCATAAGCAATTATCAATGATGGTCCATCATAGCTTTCAGCTTCCTTAATAGCTTTTAATGCTTGATTCATATTAGCACCTAAAGCTATCTGAGCCACATAAACATAACCATATGTTGCGGCTATCATTCCTAAGTCTTTCTTTCTAATCTTTTTACCTGATGCGGCAAATTTCGCTACTGCTGCTATTGGTGTTGATTTAGATGATTGACCTCCAGTGTTAGAATATACCTCTGTATCAAATACTAACACATTTACATTTTCGCCTGAAGCCAATACATGATCTAGTCCACCAAACCCAATGTCATAAGCCCAACCGTCTCCGCCAAATATCCAAACAGATTTCTTAATCAGATAGTCTTTTAGTTCTTTTATAGTATTTAAAAGCTCATTTGCTCTTTCGTTGTTGAATTTAGCATCTAATCTTGGTATAATCATACCAGTAGCTGCTTTAGATGCTTTTGCATCTTCCATTCCTTCTAACCAAGCTCTAAAATGTTCATTTAAATCAGTATCTAAATTAAGTTCAAGGAATTCTTCCATTGCTAATTTTATTTTTTCTCTGATCTTTCTATTTGCAACAGCCATTCCATAACCGTATTCGGCATTATCTTCAAACAATGAGTTAGCCCATGAAGGACCTTTCCCTTGTTGATTTGTGCAGTATGGAGTTGATGGAGCACTTGCACCCCAAATAGATGAGCATCCTGTTGCATTTGCTATCATCATTCTATCTCCAAACAATTGTGTAACTAATTTTGCATAAGGTGTTTCTCCACATCCAGCACATGCCCCAGAGAATTCTAACAATGGTCTTTGGAATTGGGAATTCTTTAGTGAATTAGTGTCAAATAATTCTCCTTTTTCTTTTACAGTCATTGCAAAATCCCAATTCTTAGATTGTACTTCGTATTCTTCTTCAAATGGTGTCATAACTAAAGCTTTTTCTTTTGCAGGACATACATCCGCACAGTTTCCACAACCTGTACAATCTAGAACAGATACTTGTACTCTGTACTCAAGTCCGTCAAAGCCCTTCCCAATAGGTTTAATAGTTTCAAAAGTTTCAGGTGCTCTGCCTTTTTCTGTTTCATCAACTAAAATTGGTCTAATGACAGCATGAGGGCATACATATGAGCATTGATTGCATTGGATACAATTTTCTTTAATCCAATGAGGAACTTCTACTGCTATTGCTCTTTTTTCATATGCTGCAGTCCCATTTGGGAATGTCCCGTCTTCTCTGCCTACAAATGTGCTTACAGATAAATCGTCACCAGCTTGTCTGTTCATTGGTATTACAACATTTTTAATGAAATCTGGTATATCTTTCTTGCCTTCATTTTCATCAAAGGCATCTTTCCAAGATTCAGGAACTTCAATTTTTTCTAGTGCGGATATTCCTCTATCTACTGCTTCAAAATTCATTTGTACAATCTTTTCGCCTTTTTTGCCATACTCTTCTACAATAGATTCTTTCAATTTTTCAACTGCTACATCTATTGGCAAAACATTTGAAAGTTTAAAGAATGCTGATTGCATAATCATGTTTATTCTTCCGCCTAAACCGATTTCAGAAGCTATCTTAGTAGCATTGATCGTGTAAAAGTTAATGTTGTTTTGAGCTATATATCTCTTCATAGATGCAGGTAGATTTTCCTCTAATGCTTCCCTATCCCAAAGGGTATTTAATAGGAATGTGCCTCCCTTTTTCAAACCTCTTAGCAAATCATAGCTGTGTACATATGATTGTTTTGAGCATGACACGAAATCTGCATCAGTAATTAAGTATGTTGATCTAATAGGTTTGTTTCCAAATCTCAAATGAGATATTGTAACTCCACCGGATTTTTTACTGTCATATGAGAAATAACCTTGGGCATACATGTCAGTGCCATCACCTATGATTTTTATAGCACTCTTATTTGCACCAACAGTACCGTCAGACCCGAATCCCCAGAATTTACATTGGATTGTTCCTTCAGCAACAGTTTGTATATTTTCATCAATATCTAATGACAAATTAGTAACATCATCTACTATGCCTATAGTGAATCCATTTTTTGGATTATCGCTTTTTAAATTTTTATATACTGCTAGTAATTGAGATGGAGTAGTATCTTTTGATCCAAGCCCATATCTTCCACCGATAATAATTGGTTTATTTTCTTTATTGTAGAATAATGATTTTACATCTAAATACAATGGTTCTCCAAGTGAACCCTTCTCTTTAGTTCTGTCTAAAACTGCGATTCTCTTAACTGTTTTTGGACATACGTCAAAGAAATATTTCTCTGAGAATGGTCTATATAGATGTACTTCTATTAAGCCTACTTTTTCACCTTTGCTTCTTAAATAATCTATGGTTTCTTCACAAGCTTTTGTTACTGAACCCATTGCGACGATAATATCAGTAGCTTCTGGATCACCATAGTAATTAAATGGCTTATAATCTCTTCCTGTTAATTTGTTAATCTCTTGCATATATGAATTTACTACATCTGGAATAGCTAGATAATAAGGATTTGACGCTTCAACTGATTGGAAATATATATCAGGATTTTGTGCTGTCCCTCTAGTTACTGGATGTTCTGGATTTAATGCTCTATTTCTAAATTCTCTTAGTGCGTCATAGTCTATTAACTTAGCTAATTCGTCATAATCAAGAACTTCTATTTTTTGAATCTCATGGCTAGTCCTAAATCCATCGAAGAAATGGACAAATGGAACTCTGCCCTTGATAGCTGATAAATGAGCAATGCTTGCAAGATCCATTACTTCTTGAACAGAGCCTGAAGCTAATAATGCAAAACCTGTTTGTCTAGCTGCCATGACATCTTGATGATCTCCAAAAATACTTAACGCATGAGAAGCGATGGCTCTGGCTGATACATGAAATACTGCTGGCAACAATTCTCCAGCCATTTTATACATATTAGGTATCATCAACAATAGCCCTTGAGATGCTGTATATGTAGTGGTCAATGCACCAGCTTGTAATGATCCATGTACTGCTCCTGCTGCACCTGCTTCTGATTGCATTTCTGTTACTAATACTTTCTGTCCAAATATGTTCTTTTTACCATTAGCTGCCCATTCATCCACATGTTCAGCCATAGTTGAAGATGGAGTTATAGGATAAATTGCTGCAACATCAGTGAATGCATATGATATATATGCAGCAGCTTCATTGCCATCCATCGTCTTCATAATTCTACCCATCTATATTTACCTCCTTGATATTATTTATATATTTGTTAATAAAAATTATTATCGTCATATTCAGTATAGTAAAATAATGTATTAATGTCAACTTTTTGCCGAATTGATAAATCCCTTTCTCATTCCTTATAGAAAATTTTTCTCTCTTCGATTTTCTTTTTTACTCTTTCATTTAAAGCTTCGGCTGCATTGTATCCTAATCTCTTCTGTCTATTGTTTTTTGCAGCAACTTCAACTATCATCGCTATATTTCTACCGGTTTTAACTGGAATCACGACTCTTGGCACTTCAATACCGAGTATCTCTATTTTTTCTTCTTCTAATCCAACTCTATCGTATTCTTTTTCTTCATCCCACGCTTCTAGGTGGACTACTAAGTCTATATAATCAAATTGTTTAACAGCCCCAATGCCATATATCCTCTCTATGTCGATAATTCCAATTCCTCTAATTTCAAGGAAATATCTTATTATCTCTGGGCAACTTCCTCTCAAAGTGTCATCGACTCTTTTTATTTCTACTAAATCATCAGCGATAAGCCTTGAACCTCTTGTTATTAGATCAAGTGCAGTTTCTGATTTCCCTACTCCTGATTTACCAGTTATCAACACTCCAATACCATATACTTCCATCATTACACCATGTAATGTAATTGTAGGCGCAAGTTTTAAACTAATTAGGTTTACTAAATCGTTGATAATGCTCGATGTAGCTTTGCTCCCAGCGACAAGATTGCGATCATGTTTTTCTGACAATTCAATAAGCTCATCAAACACAGGTAGATTCCTAGAAATGATGAGCACTGGAATTGGATAACTTAAAAATTTATCTAAAACTTGATATCTCTTCTCAGCTCCCAAGTCCGATAAATATTGCCATTCAGCACTGCCAATTATCTGTACTCTCTCTGGAACAAATTTTTCATAATACCCTGTCATTTGTAAACCAGGTCTGCTTATCTCAGTAGTGCTGATCTTTATTTTCTCAAAGTCTTTTGATGCATGGAGGACTTTTAAGTTTAGTTCCTTTATTATATCCATTAGAGTTACGTATTCCAACAACTACTCCTCCTTAGGTGTTTCATCTTCCCAATATGTCTGTTCGATAGGTCGATGAGGTATAATTAGTGCAGCAATGATATAAGCAATAATCCCTGAAAAAAATGCTGTGAATATAGTGAGCAATACCCATACTAACCTGATTAATGTGGAATCTACCTCAAAATATTCAGCTATGCCCCCACAAACTCCGGCTATCTTCTTGTCTGTGTCAGATAAATACAATTTCTTTTTCATTGCTTCCCCTCCTTGTTAAAATGGTTATATAGACTTTCACTAGCTTTTTGTGTCATTCCTGGAACATTTTTCAGTTCTTCAATGGAAGCTGCTTTTATTTTTGAGATACTTCCAAAGTACTTCATCAAGTTAATCTTTCGTTTCTCCCCTATTAAATTAATTCCATCTAATTCTGATTTAAACATATCTTTAGATCTTAAACTTCTATGATAGCTTATAGCAAATCTATGTGCCTCTTCCTGTATTCTATATATCAATTTAAATGCTAGACTATCTTTATCTAAATGAATTTCACGGTTTTTATATATGATGCCCCTTGTCTTATGAAAGTCATCTTTGACTAATCCGCAGACTACAATATTTATTCCTAGTTCTCTAAGCAAGGACTGAGCCATATTTACATGTCCTTTTCCTCCATCCACCATGATTAAATCAGGAAATCTTGAAAAAGAATTAGATTTATTTTCATCGTTACTAGACTCTATGCCTCTGAGAAATCTTCTCCTTAAAACTTCCTCCATGCTTTTATAGTCATCCTGATAATTGATAGTCTTTATTTTAAATCTCCTATAGTCGGTCTTCTTTGCTTCTCCTTTTTCAAAGACAACCATGGATCCAACATTTCCAACTCCGCTGATATTTGAAATATCATAGGCTTCTATTCGATTTGGCACATCTTCTAATCCTAAAATATATTGGAGTTCTTCTATAGCTTTCATGTTTTCACGATGTTTTCTTAAAAATTTGTCGCCGTATTTATCCAACATATCAATTGCATTTTTCTTTGCCATTTCAACTAGTTCTAATTTATCTCCCCGTTTAGGCACAGTTATTTTTACTCTATTGCCCTTTAAATCTGTAAGATATTCTTCTATTAAAGCTTGATCAGAAATTTCTTCTTCCACAATTATTTCCTTAGGGATGAAATTTGCTCCTAAATAAAATTGTTTTATAAATGAAGAAATTATCTCAGGTCTATCAGTCGACAGATTGTCTTCTAGAATATAATGCTCGCGACCAATTATTTTCCCTTCTCTAACAAAAAAGACTTGTACCAATACTTCTTCGATTCCCCTTGCAATTGCTATTATATCTTCTTCTGTCAAATCAGGATTTGACATATTCTGTTTTTCAATAAGCACCGAAAGAGCTTGTATCCTATCTCTGTATATACTTGCTAATTCGAAGTTTAAACTATCCGATGCATTTTTCATTTCATATTCTAATTTCTCGATTATAGCATTATCTTTTCTACTCAAAAATCTGATGATTTGATCTATCATTTCATTGTACTCATTTTCATCAGCCATTCCAATGCAAGGGCCTTTACATCTGCCAATATGATAATTTAAGCAGGGTCGAAAGTTATCAGGCAGTTTGTTTAAATTCAACTTGCAATCTCGTATTGGAAATATGTCATGGAATACTTTTATGGCTTCATTTACAGAATATGCACTAGGATAGGGGCCAAAGTACTTCGCCCCATCCCTTTCAACTTTTCTAGTTTTTAATATTCTTGGGTATTTCTCATTAACTGTTATCTTAATATAAGGATATTGTTTATCATCTCTAAGAATTATGTTGTACTTTGGTCTGTTCTTTTTTATGAGATTTGATTCAAGAATCAGAGCCTCTACTTCATTGTTTACAATAATATATTCAAAATCACTTATATTCTTAACCATATTCATTACTTTTAATGAATGGCTCTTAGAATTGTTAAAATATTGGCTTACCCTTTTTTTTAAATTAATAGCTTTCCCCACATATATAATTTCATCTGACTTATCTTTCATTATATATACGCCTGGCATTTCAGGCAAAGCTTTCAATCTTTCTTCTAAATCATACATTTAACCACCCTAATTAAATCTCTCTTGTCTTCTCCTTTAGCCATTCTCTTTCTTCTTCGCTGAGATATGGGCTTACCAATTCATATGTCTTTTTGTGATAATCATTAATCCAATTTATCTCATCTAAAGTCAATAATGACTTATCAATGCAATTTCGATCTATATAGCAGTATGACAATGTGTCAAATGACATAAATTGGTCTGTATCAACCGAGATATCTTTTTTCACTACTCCGACATTTTCTATTCTTATACCATGCTTGCCTTCTTTGTATACCCCCGGTTCTATGGTTATAACCATACCTTCTTCAAGTACTACATCATTATAAACTTGAGATATTCTTTGAGGGCCTTCATGAACATTAAGTAAGTATCCTACACCATGTCCAGTTCCAGATTTATAGTCAATCCCTTGCCTCCAAAGTGGAATTCTAGCTAATATATCAATAGAATATCCTGTTGACCCATACAAAAATTTAGCACTTAATAAATTTATATGACCTTTTAGCGTAAGGGTAAAATCTTTCTTTTCTTCCTCTGAAACATCTCCTACTGCCACTGTTCTAGTAATGTCTGTTGTACCATTGTAATATTGTCCTCCTGAATCTACCAAATATAATCCCTTAGGAAGTATCTTTGACTTCTTTTCTCTTGTGGCACTATAGTGCATCATAGCAGCATTTTCTTGATACGCAGAAATCGTATCAAAACTTGGTTCAATGAATCCTTCTTGTTCTTTTCTAAACTCTTCTAATTTTTCCGAAGCTAAAAATTCGTCTATCTCACCACTTGAAACATTTTTGTCAATCCAATAAAAGAATTTAGTAAGAGCTACAGTATCCTTTCTATAGGCAATCTTCAAATTTTTTATTTCGACACTGTTTTTTATGGCTTTGTATTTAGTAGTGATATTAACTTCGTTTATAACTTTACAATCACTTGGAATGCAGGTGTAGAGTTTTCTATTTATCCTCGATTTGTCAATCATGACACAACTAGAAGTTTCAAGCTTCTTTAAATCCTCAAATATATCTAAGTATTCCTTTACACAAACTTTTTCTTCTTTTAATTTTTCTATTACTTCATCAGTCAATTTTCTATTGTCAAGGTATAAGCAAGCCTTGTCTTTTGAAATCAAAGCGTAGGATATAACAACAGGGTTGTTTAAAACATCTCTACCTCTTATGTTAAATAGCCATGCAATATCATCCAAACTTGCCAAAACGAAATAATCTGCTTTTTTATCATCAAGATATTCTCTTACTCTAGTAATTTTATCTACTGTACTTTCACCAGTATATTCAACTCCCAACATAAAAACCTTTTCTGCTTTTAACTCAGGTCTATCTTCCCAAATCATTCCTACTAAGTCTTCGCTGTCATAGAGCCTTATATTCCTATCACTAAGTTCATTTATGATTTTTTCAACTAATTCTTCAGAAAAAACTTCACCATTAAATCCAATTGTGTGTCCGTCTCTTACATTTTGTTTCAACCATTCCATAAGCGATGGATATCCTTTAGTATTCATTTTATAAAGAACAAACTCAGAATCTCTTATTTCTTTCTCAGCTTGGATGAAATATCTTCCATCAGTCCAAAGTATCGCTTTATCTTCAGTGACAAGTGCAGTTCCTGCAGAACCTGTAAAACCAGTTAAAAATTCTCTTCCTTTGTAATGGTCAGCTACATACTCTGACTGATGTGGATCAGAAGTAATTTCGATGTAAACATCGATGCCTCTCTCCTTCATTAATTTTCTAAGTTCTTTAATCCTTTGATTTACTATCACTCGAAAACCCCTTCCCTTCCTCATATTTTATCAATATAAAAGCAATAACTATTGCACTTACACCAGAAATTAACTTCCCGACAATAAAGGCATTTACTGTCTCTTTAGATACTGAAGAAATATAGCCTAATTGACCTCCAAAGACAAATGCACCGCTGACTGCAAATGCAGCATTTATTACTTTGCCATTATTGTCAAATTTGTCATATATAGAAAACATTGGCAAACAGCTAGCTAAAGTGGACAACAAACCCAATATGGAGTATTCATTAAACCCAAGTCTCTTTGAAATCTTAGCCAATGGTTTTCTCAACTTCTCTGATGCGATTAATATCATCGGATAAGCACCTGACAATACCACCGCAACGCTTAAAACAATTTTTGCACTCTCTTCAATTGGGATTAGCTCAGGTATTATTATTATATTTGTGCTAAATTGAAATATACCTACAATTAAGCCCAATGTACTTATAAAAAGCACTGCCTTTCCTATCAGCTTAAAAGCAGATATTGTAATCTCTTGATATCTCATCAATCCTATAGTTACTAGTATTGAAAATAAGATCACCGGTATTAAATTTATTATCAAAGCTTTAATATCCACGTTTAACATCAGGCCAGATATAAATACACCTAAAGGAATTGTCGTTACTCCTGCTAAAATACCCTTCAAAAACAGCTTAAAATCATCTAGTCTTATCATGTTAATTGCTACGGGAATACTAAATGATATAATTGTTCCTAAAGTAGATGCAAGAACTACACCATTAAGAAAACCAATTTCTTTATTTTTAGCAATCGAAATGCTTGTTGCATACCCACCCAAATCTGGTGCTAAAATGGATCCGATAAAAACAGATGGATCCAAATGTAAAAATTCAGAAAGTGGTAACAGAATTGGAACTATCAATTTAGCTATCAATGGTGATAAACTGTAAATTCCTATTATTGTCAATGCTAAACTTCCCATAGCTAAAAATCCTTGATCAAACTTTTCTCCCAAGCCTTTCTTATTTCCTAATAATTTATCTATTCCAGCTATCAATGAGAAAAATAGCATTATATAAAGCATTATTAACCTCCAGTATATATATGCTTAATTATACTACTTTAATGTTATTTTTGCTATATATTGGCTCTATAGAATCTTATTTAAAAAATCTCTTGTCCTTGGGTTTTTAGGATTGGTAAATATTTCCTCTGGAATATCATCTTCAATGATTGAACCTTCATCCATGAAAATGACTCTCTTTGCTACTTCTCTTGCAAAGCTCATCTCATGAGTTACAACTATCATGGTCATACCTTCAATTGCTAATTCTTTCATTAATTCTAATACTTCTGAAACCATCTCAGGATCTAAAGCTGATGTGGGCTCATCAAATAAAATAGCCTCTGGTTGCATTGCCAAAGCTCTCGCAATAGCGACTCTTTGTTTTTGACCACCTGACAATTTATTGGGATATTCATCTTTTTTATTTTCCAAGCCTATTCTCTTTAATAATTTCATAGCTATTTTCTCAGCTTCTTCTCTCGAAAGGTTCTTTACTTTCATAGGAGCTAAAGTTATATTTTCAATAACCGTTTTATTGTTAAAAAGGTTAAATTGTTGAAAAACCATCCCTATTTTTTGTCTGTAATTTTCTATATTCAATTTTTGATTTAATATGGACTTCCCCTCAAATATAATATCACCACTAGTGGGTTGTTCCAATAAATTCAAACATCTCAAAAATGTGCTTTTCCCTGATCCGCTCGGGCCGATTATTACAACTACTTCTCCTCTTTTAATACTGGTATTTATATCTGTTAGTACATTTAGTTCACCAAATTTTTTGTTTAAATTTATTACATCAATCACTTTTCTTCATACTCCCTTCTATCTTACCCATTGCCTTTGACAATGTAAAAGTCATGATAAAATAAATCAATGCCGCATAAACTAAAGGTATAAAAGGCTTATATGTTATTCCCCTTAATGTGTCTGAATTGTACATTATGTCATGAATGCCTACAACAGAAACGATCGCTGACTCCTTAATCAAAGTTATAAACTCATTGCCTAAAGCTGGTAAGACATTTTTAAAAGCTTGAGGTAATATTACATATCTCATGGATAATTTGTTTGACATGCCAAGTGATTTTGCAGCTTCCATTTGCCCTTTGTCTATTGAATTGATCCCAGCTCTTAGTATTTCAGCAATATAAGCTGAACTATTTAGAAAAACCGCAATCGTGCCTAAAGTCATTCTGCTCAGTTCAAAAGGCAAAGCCATCGGCAAACCATAATACACTATATAAAGCTGTAATAACATTGGAGTGCCTCTAATTATTTCAATATATGCACTAGAAATAATTTCAAATATTTTTATATTTGAAATTTTTAATAAGCAAACAATAATTCCTAAAAAAGTCCCAAAAATAACCCCGAATAAGCTTATCATCAAAGTGATTTTTGCACCTTCTAAAAAATAACTATAGTAAGTGGTTATAAATTCAATATCAATCATATCTTTCTCCTTTCAATTAAAAAGAAAAGCAAAGGAGAAAAATCTCCTTTGCTGAGGAATCAATTATTTAATCAATCGATGCATTCTTTATAAATTCATCCATAGTTTTGTTTTCTATCAATCTGTTGATTGTAGTGTTTATAGATTTAAGTAAATCTTCATTACCTTTGTTTACAGCAACAGCTACTCCAGCTTCTTTGCCTAATTCTATATCAGATAAAGTCAAATCACTGTTTTGTGAAGCATAAGCTTTAGCTACCGGCTCTACTAAAATAACTCCATCAACTTTATTATTCTTTAATTCTAAGATTAAATCAGTTATTTTGCTCAATCCAATATAATTAGCTTTGCTGAATTTATTCAAAGCTATTTCTTCTTGTAATGTGGCTTTCTGAGCCCCGATATTTAACCCAGCAAAGTCATCAATTGTCTTTAATTTTTCTTTATCTTCGGTTCGAATTATCAGTGCATGTTCTGCTTCATAATACGGAATTGAAAAATCAACAATTTTTTCTCTTTCTTCGCTAGGCACTAATCCCGCAACTATTAAATCAATGTCATCCATTGTTAATGCGGGCAATAATCCCTCAAACTTCATATCAATTATTTCAAGCTCAACACCTAGATCTTTAGCTATTTCTTTAGCTATCTCAATATCAAACCCAACAATTTGATCTTTGCCATTTTCCATTTTATGATATTCATAAGGTGGATAATCTGCTGCGGTTCCCAAAACTAATTTACCAGATTCTTTTATGGATTCTAGTTTAGACATATTGGTCTTGTTAGTATTTGTTGTACAAGAAGATAGAGTCATAACTATTATCGCTAATACAATCACCACAATTATTTTTTTATTCATTTTTATTCCTCCTATATTTAAATTTCTTTAATTATAGCGAGGAACTCCTTAGCACTTCGGAAGTCTTAATGCCGTTTGCAATAAACACCATAGACTCCCATTGGCTCTTGTGTAGTTTAGTTTCTACCAAGATTAAGACCTCCTTTTTTTTTAATATAGTCTTCATTGTACATCAAAAATAAATATAATGCAATGCTGATTATAATATTTTTCTTAAAAACATTCCAGTATAAGAGTTATCATTCTTTGCAATATCCTCTGGTGTGCCGCAAGCTACAATGAACCCGCCCTTATCTCCACCTTCTGGTCCTAAATCGATTATATAATCCGCTGTTTTAATGACATCTAAATTATGTTCTATAACAATTACAGTATTTCCTCCCTCAACTAACTGAGTCAATACTTTTATCAATTTATGAATGTCTGCACTATGAAGTCCTGTTGTAGGTTCATCCAATATATAAATTGTTTTACCTGTAGCTCTTTTAGATAATTCTGTTGCTAATTTAATCCTCTGCGCTTCTCCTCCAGACAATTCGGTTGAAGGCTGCCCTATTTTAATGTAGCCTAATCCAACATCATATAGGGTTTCAAGTTTTCTTCTTATCTTTGGTATGTTTTGAAAGAACTCTAAGCCCTCTTCGACTGTCATATCAAGCACATCTGCGATATTTTTATCTTTATATTTTACTTGTAGTGTTTCTCGATTGTATCTTTTTCCCTTGCATACCTCACAAGGTACATAAACATCCGGCAAAAAATGCATTTCTACTTTCAATATTCCATCGCCTTTGCAAGCTTCGCATCTCCCGCCTTTAACATTGAATGAAAACCTTCCTTTTTTATACCCTCTCATCTTTGCTTCGTTTGTCATAGCAAAAACATCTCTTATATGGTCAAATAAGCCAGTATAAGTTGCTGGATTTGACCTAGGGGTTCTCCCAATGGGGTTTTGATCAATTTCTATAACTTTATCAAGGTGTTCAATTCCCACTATTTTCTCATAAGCTCCTGCCCTTTGCTTAGACCCATTTAATTCTCTGGATAATGCTTTATAGAGGATCTTGTTAACTAATGAACTCTTTCCCGAACCAGATACTCCTGTGACACAAGTAAATAAACCTAATGGAAATGAAACGTCAATATTTTTTAAGTTGTTCTCTTTCGCACCGACTACCTTTAGCCACTTTCCATTGGGTTTCCTTCTTTCTTCTGGAATTTCTATTTTAAGTCTTCCAGACAAATAAGCTCCAGTGATAGATTTAGGATTGTTTTCAATGTCTTTTAAAGTCCCCTGGGCAACTATGTGCCCACCGTGTATACCTGCCCCAGGACCAATATCTACGATATGATCTGCAGCTTTTATGGTATCTTCATCGTGTTCAACTACTATTAAAGTGTTTCCAAGATCTGTTAAATTTCTAAGTGTTTTAATTAATCTATCGTTGTCCCTTTGATGTAATCCAATGCTTGGTTCATCTAAAACATAAATAACTCCGACTAAACTAGAACCAATTTGAGTGGCAAGTCTAATCCTCTGAGATTCTCCACCTGATAGAGTACCTGCCATTCTCGACAGTGTGAGATAGTCTAGTCCTACATCCACTAAGAAACCTAATCTTGCTTTTATTTCTTTTAATATTTGATCTGCTATCATTCTCTCTTTTGGGCTAAGATCTATATTTTCAAAAAAATTCAATGCTTTATCTACAGGCATATCAGTAACTTCTGATATGTTTAATCCATTGATTTTTATCGATAATACTTCCTTTTTTAAACGCTTGCCATTGCAGTCAGGGCAAGGAATTTCTGACATGAATTCCTCGATTTTATCTCTCATAAAGTCAGATTGAGTTTCTTTATATCTACGCATTAAATTTGAAATAATCCCTTCGAATTTTCCATTGAATTCTTTCTTGCCAGTATCATCAAAATAACTCAAAAATTTAAATTTTATCGGTCTTTCAGTGCCATAAAATAGTTCTCTTAAAAAGCTTTCAGGAGCATTTTTAATTGGTTCATCCACGCTAAATCCATTGTCTTTTGCTAATGTTTTAAATATTTGATAGTAATAATTGTCTTCATCAGTGTTTGAATAAGGTGCTATCGCACCTTGTGAAATGCTTAAATTTTTATTAGGTATGACTAAGTCTTCATCTATTTCCTTGTGAAATCCTAATCCATTGCAAGTTGGACACATCCCAAACGGACTGTTAAATGAAAACATCCTAGGTGATATCTCTTCAATTGATATATTGCAGTCAGGGCAAGCAAGTTTTTGACTAAACTGAATCCTTTCTCCATTAACAACTTGAACGATTACAAGTCCATCTGATAAGTTTAGTGCCGTTTCTAAGGAGTCATTTAATCTTGACTCTATCCCTTGTCTTACTATTAGCCTGTCGACAACTATTTCAATAGTATGGACTTTTGTCTTTTCTAACTTAATTTCGTCAGTTTCTAGCTCATAATCATTCCCATCTATTATGACTCTCAAAAAACCATCTTTTTTTATTTGACTTAAGGTTTTAATGTGTTCGCCTTTTTTCCCTCTGATAATTGGGGATAGAATTAGTATCCTAGTGCCTTCTTCTAAATTCATAATTTTGTCAACCATCTGATCTATTGTCTGACTAGATATTTCTTTTCCACAGTTATAACAATACGGAACCCCTATTCTTGCAAAGAGAAGTCTTAGATAATCATAAATCTCTGTCACTGTCCCTACGGTGGATCTTGGATTTCTAGAAGCCGTCTTTTGATCTATGGAAATAGAAGGAGATAATCCTTCTATATAATCTAAATCAGGTTTTTCCATCTGCCCTAAAAACTGTCTTGCATAACTAGATAATGACTCAACATATCTTCTTTGCCCTTCAGCGTATATTGTATCAAAAGCGAGTGATGATTTACCGGATCCACTCAACCCTGTAAATACAATCATTTCATTTCTTGGCAATTCAATATCTATATTTTTTAAATTATGCTCTCTCGCTCCTCTTATAACAATTTTTTCTTTAGTCATTTGTTCACCTCTAATAAACAATCTTTTTCTTCAACTCGATCATCTTGTCCCTTATTTGTGCAGCTTTTTCAAATTCTAGCTCTTCTGCAGCTTTTATCATGCTCTTTTCAAGTTCAAATATCATAGCTTCTAGTTCTTCGTTTGTCAAGTCGTCCTCATATGATGTGTTTTCTTTTGCAACAATTGTTGCTTCTATGATATCACGCACTCCCTTAACGATCGATTTTGGCACTATTTTGTGTTCTTTATTATATTCATCTTGAATTTTTCTTCTTCTGTTGGTTTCATCAATTGCTTTCTTCATAGATTTTGTAATAGTATCAGCATACATAATTACTCTGCCATTTATATTTCTTGCTGCTCTGCCAATAGTTTGTATAAGCGAAGTTTCACTTCTTAAAAATCCTTCTTTGTCAGCATCAAGTATTGCAATTAGAGATACTTCAGGTAAGTCTAGCCCTTCTCTTAAAAGATTAATACCCACAATGCAATCATATTTTCCTATTCTTAAATCTCTAATAATTTCCATTCTTTCAATCGTATTTATGTCAGAGTGTAAATAAGTTACTTTAATGCCAATTTTTTTGAGATACTCAGTAAGGTCTTCAGCCATTTTCTTAGTGAGAGTAGTAATTAGAACTCTCTCTTCTCTTTGGGTAGTTTTCTTGATTTCTTCTACTAAATCATCTATCTGATTTTTAGTTGGCCTCACTTCTACTACAGGATCTAATAATCCTGTAGGCCTAATTATTTGTTCAACTGTATTTTGAGAATGTTCTAATTCATAAGGCCCAGGTGTAGCTGATACATATATTATTTGGTTTACCATCGATTCGAACTCATTGAATTTAAGTGGTCTGTTATCTAATGCTGATGGAAGTCTAAATCCATACTCTACCAGTGTGGTCTTTCTTGATCTATCTCCTTCATACATTCCACCAATTTGAGGTATTGTAACATGAGATTCATCAACAATTATCAAAAAATCGTCAGGGAAATAGTCAATTAAAGTATATGGCCTACTGCCTTTAGGCCTGTTGCTAAGATGTCTAGAATAGTTCTCTATCCCAGAGCAAAATCCCATCTCTCTAAGCATCTCTAAGTCATACCTTGTCCTTTGCTCAAGTCTCTGAGCTTCGACTAGTTTGTCTTTGTCTCTGAGCTCTTTTAGCCTGTCTTCAAGCTCTTCTTCTATGCTTATCAATGCTTTCTCCACTTTTTCTTTTGATGTTGCAAAGTGAGATGCCGGGAAAATAGATACATGATTTCTATATCCAATGATTTGGCCAGTCAAATAGTTTATTTCTGTAATTCTATCTATCTCATCCCCAAAAAATTCAACTCTTATTGTGTTTTCACTAGATGAAGCAGGGAAGATTTCGAGTATATCCCCCCTAACCCTAAAAGTACCTCTTTCAAAATTTACATCGTTTCGGATATATTGAATATCAATAAGTTTTCGCATGACTTCATTTCTATCTTTTTTCATGCCAGGTCTTAATGATACCACAAGATTTTCGTAATCAATTGGATCGCCTAATCCATATATACATGATACAGATGCAACTATTATCACATCTCTGCGCTCAAAAAGTGCCATTGTCGCAGAGTGTCTCAATTTATCAATCTCATCGTTGATCGATGAATCTTTTTCTATATATGTGTCAGTCTGAGGCACATATGCTTCTGGTTGATAATAGTCATAGTAACTTACAAAATACTCCACTGCATTATTGGGAAAAAATTCCTTAAACTCACTTGCTAATTGATATGCAAGGGTTTTATTATGTGCAATTACTAAAGTAGGCTTTTGTACCTTTTCTATAATATTTGCCATGGTAAAAGTTTTACCAGATCCAGTAACTCCCATCAAGACTTGATGTTTTAGTCCTTTATTCAGTCCATTTACAATTTTATCTATGGCATCTGGTTGATCACCAGTTGGTTTATAATTTGAAACAATTTTAAATTCACCCATAATACAACCTCTTTCTTGAACATTTGTTCTTATGTATCTATTATAAAACAACTGATAACAAAAATCTACTCATTTTAAAACTTGAGATTATGCTAATTATATTGTAGAATCTAATTATTGGAGGCGAGATAAATAATGAAATCAACAAAGTTTCTTACTCTTTTGCTCTTATCGTGTCTTTTGCTGATGGGATGCTCTAAAATAAATTCCGTATTCCTATCTGAATCTGGAGCAGAATCTACAGACGTAAATTTTTATATTGATAAGACGATTTTATCAACAAGTTATCAAAATACAAGCCCTCGTGCAGAGATCATAAAAGATAGAAGCGAAAATAAAATATTAATATATGGTGGTTTAGTCGAATGTTCAAATGTAGATGTTTCCAAGATTAAATTAGAGGGAACAAGTTTAAAAATCCATCTGAATATTAGTAAAGATATTAATTCACAATTATTTATCCCACAGCTTACAGTAATAATAACTGATGATATCTCTAATCTTAGTTCATTAGACCTAGAAGTAGTGTGTGATAATTATGACCCAATAAAAGTTAATTATAATTTAGTTGACATAATAAATAAAACAAAAGCTGATTATGGGTTGTATTCGTCAACTTTTCCTGATGTAAAAATCATCAACAATGATGATAAATACCTATGGGTTGTATCGTTTGAGAATGTATTTCAAAAAGAGAATGAGGAGGTACCTATTATCAATTTAGACATCTATGTTGATATGAAAACAGGCGATATTGTAAAAACAAATAGAACTTTGGTTTCAAATTTAATTGATTATGGTAATATTCTATTTCATTCTTATGGCAATGGGTTCGTATATCTCAATGATGTGATTGATGAATCTGGTAATGCAAATTCACATAACTTATATTTTTATGATTTAAAATCAGAGGCTAAAAAACTAATATTATCCACTACAACAAGCATCACAAATGCACAAATGTGCAATTGCTCAAATAATATCAGTTTTATCGATGAGCAAGGAAATGCATATGTGTACATTTATAAAGATAACATAATTAAAAAAATAGAAGAATTAAATGGTAAGTCCATTGATAAGCTTTCTTGGAAAAATGAAAATGAATTGTATTTGCTTGATATTTCGGGAGAAAATGATTCTAGAATCTACCTCTATAACATAAGCGAACAGAAATATTCTTTGTATTGCCAATTAAATAAAAATATAGTTAATATAAAATCATATGGTGATGATATAGTTATTGAAGAACTTTTATACCCCGAAAAAAATAACAACATATATTTAATTAATGAATTAGGTGAACTAAATTATGTCGATCAAGGATATAAAACGTCAATTATGAATAACGATTCATTGGCTTATTTAAAGTTTGATGAGTCAAGAAATACTAATTCACTATATATATATGATTTAAATAAGAATCGCTTAATCAGTTCTATAGAGAAAGATTTTGTATACTTTACTCAAACATCCAAGTCAAACATATTGGCAATGGAAAATACCGGTAATTCAGATCTTTATCAAGCGTATATAATCGATCTGAATAATAGCGAACTTAAGCAATTAGGGAAAGTATTTGGTTTAAAATCTTTCTATGACACTGATCATGATAAAATTTATATAAACTCACAGCTTCCGAATGATGCAAATTCAAACCCAATTATTTTCTCAATTAAAGCAGCTAATTTAACTAAATGATCTTTAGATTTAAATATTATAATCTATGACTTAAAAAGCTCCTCATATAATAGCTAATCAAGCAGCTATTTTATGAGGAGCTTTTTTAATAAATTCATCCTATTAATTTATTTTTGATTCTAATACTTCAATTGCCTTTTGGAGTTGATTATCTTGATCTAAATAATCTGGCCCAATATCTTTTACTCCTTCATTCAGTTCTACTTCAATGTCTGGTTTTATCCCTATTCCATGTATATTCGTACCATTAGGTGTAAAATATTCAGAAACAGTTATCTTTAAACCTGAACCATCAGGTAGATCTTTTAATCTTTGAACAACTCCTTTTCCAAATGTTGTTGTCCCAACAATAGTTCCTCTTTGGTAATCTTTAATCGCTCCTGCAAGAATCTCTGAAGCACTAGCGCTGCCTTCATTTACTAACAAAACAACAGGTAACTTAGTCATGGAGCTATCGGAGTACAAATACTCTTTTTTGCCATATTTGTCTTGTGTATAGACTATTACTTTTTTATCTAATAACTGATCTGCAATGTCGGCACATACATCTAACAATCCTCCAGGGTTATTTCTTAAGTCTATGATAAGACCCTTAGCACCACTGGACTCAATGTCTTTTAATTGTTTTTTAAAATCTTCCGCTGTATTCTTATCAAAAGAAGTTATTCTAATATACCCAATATCATTTTCTAACATATTTGATTTAACGGAAACTAATTTGATGATTTCTCTTGTCAATTCTACATCAAAAGTGTTTGTTTCACCTGCATCATTCTTTCTTAAGATTGTCAGTGTTACCTTTGTGTTTGGTTCGCCTCTCATGATTTTAACTGCTTCATCCATATTCTCTGCAAAGAATTCTTTTCCATCTACTTTTATTATCTTATCTCCAGTCTTGATGCCTGCTTTTTCTGCAGGAGTATCTTCTATTGGTGAAACTACAGTGATTAAATTGTCATCGCCGGGTGTCACGATAATTCCTACCCCTCCATATTCACCATCTGTTTCAGCATTAAAGCTCTCATATTCATCTTTAGTCATGTAAATAGAATATGGATCATTTAAAGCATTAACCATGCCTTTTAATTGTCCATCCAATAACGCTTCTTCATCTACTTCTCTTAAATAAAGTTCATCTATTGTTTTTCTCACTAAAGCTACCTTTTTATTGTCTTCATATACTTCTTTTAACACTTTATATTCAGAACTAGGTATTATTACTTTATCATTTACATTTACAGTCAAATAATTTGATAAAGTAAAAGTTGCTGCATTGGTTACTATTAAAATCGCTAAAAATAAAATTATATTTTTTTTATTTTTCATTTTGCACCCCTTATTATATGAAACTAAAAAATAAAAAAGGAGAAAAATCTCCTTTTACTTTAACCAAGGTATAGGATCTACATAAGCTCCATTTTTCCTCACTTCAAAATGTAGGTGAGGGCCAGTAGAGTTACCTGTGCTTCCAATCTTTGATATTGATTGGCCTCTTGCCACAGTTTCTCCTTCAGAAACTAGTATTGAAGAGTTATGAGCATAAAGTGTTACTATTCCACCTCCGTGGTCTATCATAACTGCTTTTCCATATGATCCTAGCCAATCTGCATATATGACAATTCCATCAGAAGCTGCACGTGCCACAGTTCCAGTAGGAGCAGGTATATCGATACCTGTATGTAGTTTTTGAACATTAAATATAGGGTGAATCCTGTATCCAAATGATGAACTAATTCTAGAATACCCTTCAACTGGCCATAACATGACTCCACCGGAATAAGGATTTGTATTTCGTTGTAGTTCGACTATCTTAGATTCTATCTGTTTTGCATATTCATTTAATTTGTCATATTCTTTTTCATATGCGTCAATATCTTTTACCAATCTTCCCATGAGATCTTCTTTTTGTCTGCTAACAGTTTCTAAATCTCTTTTTCTTGATTCCAATTTAGATTTTGTTATTTCAACTGATGCTCTTTGAGCTTCTAGTTCTACTTTTTTCTGTTCAACTATATCTCGTTGTTCTTTCATGTATTGTATTAATTCCTTATCTTGTTCAGCAATTGATTCTATCATAGTTTGCCTAGATAAAAAATCTTTGATATCTCCAGATGACAACAAAACTTCAAGATATCCTACATTCCCATTTTTATACATAACCCTTACTCTTTGATTAAAAGTATCTGTTTTTTCAGCTATGTTTTTTTCTGCCTCTGCCAGGTCTTTTTCAGCTTGAGCAATGTTTGCATTTATTATTTCCAACTCTTTTTCCACATTGTCCAATTCACTTTGTGCATTAGAAATCTTTAAATCGAGTTCTTTTATCTGATTTTCTACTGTGTCTGTTTGGTTTTGCATAGATTCGAGCTCTTTTTTGGTCTGGTCTATTTGAGATTGTATTTCAGATTGCTGTTTTTTTAAATCGCTTATTGTTTGCCCATAGACTTGAAAAACAGTTGAAAATATAAATAGCATAGCAACAAATAGCGAAATTACCCTTTTACGTTTCATTCATAAATCCTCCTATACATTTAAAAACTTTTTAAGCGATAGCATGCTTCCCATAGCCCCGATGCCAGCTCCTAAAGTTAAAAATATAACTGTTATATCACTGAATATGGACTCAGGAGGTATTAAATAGAAAGTGAACATATTGTAAAAACTCTCATTCATATTTAGATATAGATAGCGATATGCAAAATATACTACCACAATTGAAAATAACGCCCCAACAATTCCAAAAAAAACGCCCTCTATGATAAACGGTCCTCTTATGTAACTATTAGTAGCCCCAACATATTTCATTATGTTAATCTCTCTTTTTCTGGAAGTCACAGTCAGCTTTATAGTATTAGATATTATAAAAATCGAGACAAAAACTAAAACAGCAATTATTATCATACCGCCAATTCTTATATAACTTGCAAAATTTAATAATTTATCGATTATATCTTTATAATATTTCACTTCTTCGACTCCGTCAAGTGTTTTTATTGAATTTACTAAATTATCAGCCAGTTCGATATCTTCGACTTTGATTATATATGAATTTGGCAATGGATTTGTCTCCAAATCTTCTAAAAGATATGCATCTTCTCCCCAATCTTCTTTCATTAAATCCAGTGCTTGCTCTTTTGATCTATATATCACAGATACTACACCAGGTACATTTTTAGCTGTATCTTCTATCTTTGTCATCTGTTCTCTACTTATTTGGTCCTCTAAAAATACTTCTATTTCATCAAATTTTAATTTAGTGTCATTTACAACATTGTTAATACTCAATATCAAAACCAAAACTATTCCAAGTATCATCAATACAGCAGCAATGCTAGTGATTGATGCCAATCCCATGCTCTTATTTCTCCACATGCTCTGTATTCCTTGCTTAAACATATTTCTAAATATTCTAAGCTTCAAAGCCATACCCACCCTTCTCTTCGTCTCTAATAATTCGTCCATTTTCTAGGGCTATAACTCTTTTTCTCATGCTGTTTACTATTTCTTTAGCATGTGTAGCCATTAAAACAGTTGTCCCCCTATTGTTGATATCCACCAATACTTTCATTATATCACTCGCAGTTTCAGGGTCAAGATTGCCTGTAGGTTCATCCGCTATAAGCACGGGAGGATTATTTACTATTGACCTAGCAATAGAAACTCTCTGCTGTTCTCCTCCAGAAAGTTGGTCAGGATATGAGGAAGCTTTTCTACTTAAATCGACCATACTTAAAACTGCAGGAACCCTCCTTCTGATTGCTCTAGGGCTTGCTCCGATTATCTCCATAGCAAAAGCTACATTTTCATAAACAGTCTTATTTGGAAGGAGTCTAAAGTCTTGAAACACTACTCCTAATTGTCTTCTGATAAATGGTATCCTTCTATTTGGTACTCTTGTTATATCTGTTCCATTTAAATATAATTTACCCCTTGTAATTCCTTCTTCTTTTAAAAGAAGTTTTATCAATGTAGATTTTCCAGCACCGCTTGATCCTACTAAAAATACGAACTCACCTTTATTTATTTCAATATTGATGTCATATAAAGCTATAACACCATTTTTGTATTCTTTAGAAACATTAACAAATCTAATCAAATATATCACCTCGGAATCAATATCCATTTTTTTATTTCATTTTGCTTTCTAATGATATATTATATTATAAATGGAAAGATAAATAAACACTTGAGGTGATATTCTTTGAATAAAAAAAATTTAAGGGAGCAAATATTAGCAATTCGAAAGAGCTTGAGCGTTGATAAAGTCGAAAGTTACAGTGATATAATAATGAATAATCTCATAACATCAGAACTTTATAAAAAGGCCACAAATATCATGAGCTATGTTAGTTTCAACAATGAAGTTAATACGCATAAATTTATTAAAAAAGCTATTGAAGATGGAAAAAAAATTTCAGTGCCTTATATAGATAGCAAAAATAAAATCATGATGCCCTGCTTAATAGATGATATTAGCGAATTAGTGTCAGGATATTTCGGCATACTATCCCCAGATCCTAATAAGCTTAAAATTATTGATGAAAAATCAATTGACTTAGTTATTGTCCCTGGGGCTGTCTTTGATATAAGTGGATATAGGATTGGATATGGCGGTGGCTATTATGATAAATTCCTGCCTTTATTAAGAAAGGATGCTTTATCTGTCGGACTTGCATTTAGCTTTCAAGTAATTGACAAAGTTCCCTTTGAAAAGTATGATATACCTGTTGATTTTATCATTACAGAAAAAGATTTTATAGAATGTGAGGTTAGAAATGCTTAATATTGTGCATATGTTCAATTATCTTGGACACGCAGGTACTGAAATGTCAGTTTACAACACGATTAATGAAATTAAAAATAAAGCAAACATAATAATAATATATTCAAAAGATGGGCCAGGCAGAAAGTTATTTGAAGAAATGAATATCCCGCTAATGCAACTAGAGATGGCTGGTACCTTCGATATGAAAGCAGCAATCATGTTGAAAAAAATTTGTTTGGAAAATAAAGTGGATGTTGTTCATACTCATTTTTTACGCGAACACTCAATAGCTGTATTGTCAAAATGTCTTGGTAACAAAGTTAAAATAATAAATACTAGACATATGCTGCTTAAAAATAAAAAATCAGTTATTTATCTTAATAAACTCCTATCTATCAAAACTGACAAGATAATAGCTGTGAGCAAAGCAGTTGAAGAAAGGTTAGTTAGTGAAGGTATTTCTCGTGAAAAAATCTCTTATATACCAAATGGCATAGATATTGATAAGTGGCAGTCTCCGCCACAAGAAGATATCAGAAAAAAGTACAATATAGATAAAGATACTCTTGTCATAACGTCAATAGCAAGATTTCGATGGGAAAAAGGGCATAAATTCTTTATTGATTCAATAAAGAGATATTTTGAACTGATTGAAAAAGGAAAAATAAACAGAAAAGTAGTTTTTTTATTAGTAGGTGATGGTGCTTTACTAGAATCAATTAAAGAATATGCTGATGAGCTTAAAATAAAAGACCGTTTGATTTTTACAGGCTTTGAAACTAACATAATGGACTATTTAAAAGCTTCTGATTTGTTTATATGTCATTCACAGTATGAGGCCTTTGGAATATCCATCTTAGAAGCAATGGCATGTAAGCTAGCTGTCATTTCTACAGACAGTGGTGGAACTAGGGAGATAATTGATATTAAATTAAATAATGGTGTTTTAGTCCCATTTGGTGATACGCAAAAATTGGCTGAAGAGATGCTTAGATTGACGATTGATGATGAATTGAGAAGAACGCTTGGGGAAAATGGCCATAAATCTATTGTAAATAAATATGATTTAAAGTATTTAGCAGAAGAGACTCTAAAAATTTATCTTAAATAGGAGGAATTCAGATGAATAAAAATGATAAAAAATCTCACAAAAAGTTTAATATCATCGATGTTGTTATTGGGATAATATTAGTTGCACTTTTTGTATTTGCATTGAATAAGCTTGGAATAATAGGCATAAAAGATATAGTTGATGATGAGCAAAGTAAAGTTGAAATCATTTTTTTCCAAGAGGAAGTGAATGATTTCACTGCAGAAAATGTAAAAATTGGAGATCCTGCAAGTGAATCTTTGCTCAATGCAAACTTTGGAAATGTTACTGAAAAAAATGTTGGTCCTTCCATTTCTTATGGCAAAGATAAATTTGGAAATCAAACCACCTCAACGAAAGAGGGGTATTCATCTATATATATTACATTAACTGCAAATGGAAAAGTGGGAGATAATGGCATCGTGATTGATGGGAGTACTTACTATATAGGTCAAGTAATCAATTTAAAAGTTGGAAGTTCAATTTTTTATGGCAGAATAGATGCCGTAAATCAGCTTTAGGAGGTTAATTATGAAAAAGCATAAATTTACTTGGATAGATTTGTTGATAATTATTGTAATTGTAATTGCTGCTTTTAGCATAAAATCAAAATTTAATAAAGCAAATGTAGTAACTAATCAAGTTAAAGAAAAAGACGTAGAAATCTCTTTTTACATTGAAGCAGTGCCAGAGACAGTATTAAATGGGATACATATAGATAGCCCTGTAAAAGAATCTATTCAAGGTTCTTCTTTTGGGAAAGTGACTAAAATAGAGAAAGGACCAAGTGTAGTATTTGCTAGTGATGATTCTGGAAATGTTGTCGCATCAGAAAAAGAAGGATACATTTCTTTGAAATTGACTATGAAAGCATCTGGCGATCTAAAACCAAATGGAATATCACTTGATAAATCTGTATATTACGTAGGGCAAACAATAACATTATACGCTGGCAATTCGATACTAAAAGATGGCAGAATCTCTTATGTAAACGTATTAAATGAATAGCAAAAGGAGTTTAACATGAAACGTACTCTTAAAAATCTATTACAAAATAGCAGATCTATAAATTTTTTAACATCTGACACTTCAACAAATAAAAATTGGAGTGATAGCATTTCATTGAATTTGTTAATTTACATCATTAGTTTGCCATCTATTTTCATTAACTTAGTGTACTCTAAATTAAGCAATCTATTTGATAGCAGCTATTTCATTAATTTTTTCAAATTTATTGGATCTAATTTGCACTACTTAATTGGCATGTCATTAATTTTTATTTTCATAATTCCAGACCATATTTGGAGTAATTTATATGCTGTCATATTAATTGCATTGATAGCTATCTTGTATTATCTAAACAAAGGATTGTCAAAAAATCCAAAGTTAGAATTAGAAAAATTAGACTACTCATTGGTCATTTTTTTCACAACACTTTTTATAGCGGGATTAACTTCAGTTTTCTTAAAAGAGAGCTTGAATCAACTCATTTTTTATATGGCTACTTTTGTGTTAATCTCTATCATAATATTAGAGATAGATTCAGAAAAGAAACTATATGACTTGACTAAATTCATAGTACTTAGTGCTGTATTAACTTCAATTTATGGCCTATACCAATGGAAAATCGTAGGAATAGCGGTCAACCCCTCATTAACTGATTTAACTATTAATCAAAATTTAGGGGCAAGGGTTTTTTCAAGCTTTGGAAACCCAAACGTATATGGTGAATTCTTAGTATTATCAATTCCGTTTTTCTTTCCAATTATACTAAAAACAAAAAAGATGGTATACAAAGTGATACTCGCTATTTCTTCATTTCCAGTTTTATTGATGTTATTTAAAACAGGTTCAAGGTCAGCATGGGTTGCCTTTGCAGTTTGCATTTTCATATTCGTTTTTTTATGGAATAAAAAATACATTCCCGTTTTGATTGTTCTTGGATTAGCAGCAATACCATTTCTTCCAAGTTCAATTTACAATAGGCTAATGACAATATTTAATCCAAATGATACATCTTTAAAATACAGGCAAATGATAATGGGCCCTGCACTGGTTATGCTACGAGATTACTGGGTTACAGGGGTTGGCTTAGGAAGTAAGACAGTTGCGTTGATATATCAAAGATATAAGAGTTTCGGATTGACTACAGTTGCACATACCCACAATTTGTTTATTCAGCTTTGGCTTGAAGCAGGAATTTTATCAATACTATCTTTTATCATCTTTATGTTCAGACTTGCAAAGAATAGTTATATTAGAGTAAATAAATTCAAGAACTCAAAACTGTCATTGATTATTTCGGCAGCCTTAGCAAGTACACTTGGAATACTAGTCATGGGATTAGCGGATTATGTATGGTTTTACAATCGAATATTTTTAATGTTTTGGATAAATATAAGCATTGTATTATGTGCATTAAACTTAAAGCAAGGGCAGTAGCCCTTGCTTATTTTACTAATTCCCTTTGTATGATATTTAATCCAATTGATAATTTATCAATATTAAATTTATATAATGTTCTCTCAATACTTGCGATTGAAGATATTAAATCATGCTTATCTATGTTCCCCATATGGCCAATTCTAAACATTTTTCCTTTAAATGCCCCTAGTCCCGCTGCCACTTGTACGCCCTCTATAGCTAGACTAGTTCTGAACAATTCATCTATAACTCCTTCAGGATAAAGTGCATTTGACAGTGTATTGGCTCTACATCCTTTTTCAGCAAGTATTTTAAAACCTAATTCTTCAAGAGCATTTTGATAAGCTTTTGCGAATATTTCATGGCGATTAAATCTATTTTCAATACCTTCTTCATTGATAAGTCTTATAGACTCTTTTAATGCCCAAATTAAATTTACACTCGGCGTTGCAAAATATATACTTGGTTCATGCATGACAGGTAGCCAGTTGTTGAAATCTACAAAGTATTCACTTATCGTCCCGATTTCTTCTCTTGCCCTTAAGGCTTTCTCATTTGCCCACAATATTAACAATCCAGGAGCTACCCCAAATGCTTTTTGAGAAGCAGTAAACAGTATATCTATATTCATATCATCCATGTACTCTTCTTCTCCAGCGGTAGCGCAAACCCCATCAACTATGTAAATAATCTCAGGAAATTCTTTCAACATATCCCCAATGCTTTTGATATCAGCTTTTACCCCAGTGGAAGTATCTACATGAGTTACTGTGATCGCTTTGTAATCCTTTTTCTTTAGAGATTCCCTAATTAAGTCTAAAGGTACGGTTTTACCCCATTCTGAGCTTAATACATCCACATTCATCCCTTTGTTTTTTGCGATATCAATAAATCTATCCCCGAAATAACCATGAGATACAATCAACAAATTGTCGCCTTTTTTTAGCACATTTGCTAAAGACATCTCCATCGCTAGAGTCCCGCTTCCAGAAAGCACGAAAGTTTCGCCATTTGTTTTTACAATTTTTTTAAGTTCATTTAAACAATAATTAAAATCATTTACAAAATTTGCATCTGAAAATGCAATAGTCTCTCTTCCCATTTGGTCCTGAATGCTTCTTGATACTGGTGTTGGTCCTGGAATCATGAGTAATTTTCTTGTTCCCATTAAATCATCTCCATATTATAATATATATATATTGTACCATAGGAGAAATTATTTTCGTTTATAATTTTCTAAATAATTCAATAGGTCTTCAATTGAATTTAAAACTATCATGCCTTTTAAAATAAGCTCGTTCATTATTTTCGTTGCAATACCATTCGTATAATCAATATTTTTCTCAATATTTTCTTTCACATATATAACTTCTTTACCTTCATTTATTGCCGTAAGTGCCATCTCTAAGTTTAAGAGGTTCCCATGCCCGATTGGAACTTGTGCTATCACAACTATGTCTTTTGTTCTCATTAAATTTAGATTTTCATAGCTTGTTTCCTCTTTGATTGCTGAGAATGGCTTTTCCTCAACCATTTCAACTTTTAAACTCTTAGCTAATTGCCAGTCGCTATCCCCAACATTTAAAACTCCTACGCTTAAGTCTACTCCCTCTTTTAATAGTCTTGATATTATCGCTTGGCCGCTTCCTCCCCCAGCTATCAAATGTATGCTGGGTAGTGAAGTATTTTTGTTTCTTTTCTTCGATTCAATGGGTGTTACAAATAAGGAATTCGTAAATTTGTTTAACTCAACCACTGCTCTCATGTTGTATGCATTCTCTATATTGGAGGCTGTTAAAACTTCTTCTACACTGCCTGATTTTAATATCTGCCCGTCTTTTAACAGGACTAACTTGTCAGAATATCTGCTAGCTAAGTTCAAATCATGTAAAACAGATATTATTGTTAAATTTTGCTTCAAGTTTAGCTCTTTTAGTAATTCCAATACTTCAATCTGATGATTGATATCTAAATGAGATGTAGGCTCATCCAGCAATATTATCTTTGGATCTTGCGCTAATGCCTTAGCTATTAGAGCTCTCTGCCTTTCTCCACCAGATATTTGTGTTATAAGCCTATCTTTTATTTCTAAAGTATTTGTCAATGCCATCGCCCTATAAGATATATCATAATCATGCTTTGCATCATTTTGAAATCGTTTCTGAAAAGGATATCTCCCCATGAACACGAGCTCTTCAATACTAAATTCAAAATCCAAAAAGGTGTCTTGTGGAACAAATGAAATAATCCTAGCTAATTCTTTTCTTTTATAATCTTTTGCATTTTTACCATAAATGGAAATATTTCCCTCATAGTTTTCATAAATATTGTTTATTACTTTTAATAATGTCGACTTCCCAGCACCATTTGGCCCAATGATGCTCAAAAATTGCCCTTCTTCCACAGATAAATCTATATTCCTTAGTACTTTTAGCTTGCCATATCCAAACTCTACATTGTTCAAATTAATAATATTCATATGAATTTCCTCACATCATTTTCTTTTTACTTCTCAATAGATAAATAAAAAATGGGCCTCCAAACATCGCAGTAATTATGCCAACAGGAATCTCTACTGGCGATATCAATGTTCTTGAAATTGTATCTGTGATTATCATAAATATAGCTCCAACTATTGCAGAACAAGGAAGTAAAATCCTATGATCTGGTCCAAATATTATTCTGGTTATATGAGGAATAATTAAGCCAACAAATCCAATTATTCCACTTACAGAAACAACTAATGAAGTGAGCAATGTCCCAAGGACTAGAATTATCTCTTTAGTTCTTTCTACATTTACACCCATGCTTTTAGCTGTTTCGTCACCTGTAAGTAATATATTCAGTTCTTTTGAATAATAAATCAGCACAACTATAGTCAATAATATCGGTATAGATAATGTTTTTACAGGGTTCCAACCCTTTCCAGATAAACTGCCCATAGTCCAGTATATTATCTTGGACATATCGTTAGAATTTACGACCATTAAAAATGACATTATAGCAGTAAAAAATTGCCCTACAGCAACTCCTGCCAGAAGTAAAGTGTTTGTAGATAATTTATTGTTTATTTTTCCTATATTGTACACAATAAATACAGCTGTTATAGCTCCTATGAATGCTGCAAAAGTTATGCTTGAAAATCCGTATTTAACATATTCAAATTGGCTAATTATGGCAACAGTAGCTCCCAATGCAGCCCCAGATGAGACCCCTAATATATAGGGGTCTGCCATTGGGTTTTTTAATAGCCCTTGAAAAGATACTCCAGCAACTGACAAACTAGCGCCAACCAATATTCCCAAAATCACCCTTGGCAATCTCACATTCCAGATTATTGCAAATTGAGCATCAGTTATTTTTTCCATATTGACATATTTATTTATTATAGGAATTTTGGAGAAAATAACTCTATATACATCTAATGCTTTTATATTCGCACTACCTATCGCGGATACAATAGCCACAATTATAATGAGCAATACTGATAAACTTATTAAAATATTAAGCTTTGACTTTTTTTTATAATTATGTTTCATTTCTATCCCAGCTTTAATTTATTTCTGGATGAATTGCTTTGGCTATTTCTTTTAACCCTTCAATTATTCTTGGCCCAGGTCTTGAAACTATATTGGCATCTAAGAAATATACTTGTGAGTTTTTTATTGCGTCGATATTCTCAAATCCAGGTCTTTCTTTTAGTGTTTCCAATGTAGTAGTTGAATCATTTGGAATTAAATACACTTCTGGATTTTTTTCAATCAATTTTTTGCGATATTCTCCCCGCCAGCTAGAGTTATAAGTTCATCTATGAAAGATCCTGGCCCTGCACTCATCAATGGATCATTATATACTTCATAAAAAACTCTCTTTGTTCCTAAATCTTTGACTTTAGCTACTATCTCATCTCTTTGAGATTTCATATCTGCTACTACCTCATTTGCTTTCTCACTGCACCCTGTAAGTACTCCGATTTTTTCTATTGTATCAAATACTCCTTCAATAGTTTCCGGCATAAAACTAGCTACTACTATACCTGCTTCTTCAAGTCTTTTGTTGTCTTCTTCATTGCCTTGTCCATAATTTATTACTAAATCAGGCTCAAGTGCAAGTATCATTTCTAGATTCCATCCATCGAAACCGCCTACTTTTTCAATATCCTTAACTTCTTCAGGATAATCATCTGCAGTAGTTACTCCGACAACTTTTTCTCCTGCCCCTATGGCAAACAGTATTTCAGTATGGCTAGGCGCCAAAGAAACTATTTTCTCAGCTGGTTTTTCAAGTGTGATAACTTTCCCAAAATCATCGGTGATTTCTATTGTCTCTGCTACTTGTTGATTGTTATCCTCAGCAGGGCTTGTAGTGTTGCTACAGCCTGATATACTACCTACGATTAACAATAATGCTAATAACAAATACAAACTTCTCTTTTTCATTCTTTTACCCTCCTTGATCTAATTAATGAACATAAAAAAGCTTACCATGGAGGTAAGCACAAAAAAACTTATACACATCCCTCCCTCCGAGGCTAATAAATTTAGGCAGATATCCTGACTTACGCTTCATTCTACTTTCAACGCCTTCCCAGTTTCCCAGTGGCATAATGTTGATTTCGTCAGCATTCACAGTAGCGGGGGCTGTAATGGATTTACACCATTTTCCCTTTTAAATCTAAACGATACCTAAATTTTATTAAATTGTCATATATATGATAACAAATTAATTAATTGTTATCAATCTTTATCCACTATTTTTTAAAAATTTTGATCAGTAGTTGGGATTTCTTATGGATCTTCTTTTTCAGGTCCAACTTCATAAATATAATCTTTTTCTTTATAGTAATCTGATGATATCTTAATCGTTTCAATTACATTTCCATTTACTATTTTGTATTTATAAGTCGCTACTTTATAACCATTTCTACCTTCTTGGACTAGATTTCTTGTCCCTGGTTCAAGATCAGTATTTAGTTTTTCTACAGTCTTATAAGGTATTGTCTCCAATAATTTTGTGCCGATTTTTATTTTATAATCCCTGTTTGCGGCATCGCCATAAATATAGAAATGAACTGTTTTATTTATTATCTTCGTATCAATATAAATAGGAAAATCAAAATTATTTTTAAATACTAAATCATAATAAGTGCCAGCAACTGCTGCATCGGTTCCCTTTGGAACATATGCAGGTGGTATTGAATGAGGATGGCGCTCCAATATCTCTAAATCCGCTAATAAAAGTGCATTATATAAAGTTGTAGAAGTTTGACAAACTCCTCCACCTATACCCGGTGTCAGCTCCCCATTTACTATTACTGGTGCATCTTCATAACCGTTTTTTGAATTTCTTGGCCCTGTAGTTTTATTATATGAAACTACTTCTCCAGGCAAAACAATTTTCCCTTTGAAAGAATTTGCTGATAATATTATGTTGTTTATCCTCCCACTCGCACTAGATTTAAAACTAGTTGAGAAATGAGCGAGTAGACCGTTGACTTTATTATATAATTTTGCAGTGGTCTTTGGCTCTATTTCATCATAAGGCACATATATGTCATTTAATTGATCAATATTTGACTCTATCATTGATTTTAATAAAGCCTTATTTACTTCATATCCAATTACTTCATCAGTTACATGAAATTTTGTTCTATCAAATTTTAAAGTAGCATCTTTTGGTTCTTCATAAAGAGTTTTGCTTATCTCATCAATATGTTTATCAATTAGATTTGGGTCATAATAGTACATTAATTCTATATTAACCGGATCCTTCTTTAAATTTTTAATAAATTTCAACCTCTCAACAAAGCTGCCTTCTCTGCCAGTACTATGAGCTTCATCAATAGCTTTTTCATAGTTAAAATCATATCCAAGATCTTTTAATGGCAATATATATTCAAATTCTTTATTTCTTTCTGATAATATTGTCATTTTCTTGGATTCAATTTCTTTTTGCTTTTTTCCCTCTAATAGTTCAACTGCTTCTTCTCTTGAATAATCCGATAGCTCGATGCCATCTACGAATATGCCTTCATAGAAATATGCACTATTTAGCTTATTATCAATATAAAAATACAAAATTACTCCAATCAATATAATTAATAGAGTAAATGTCAAAGCAAGTTTTATGCTTTTTCTCATAGATTATTCCCCTTTTGCTCTCTCGAATTCAATATTATTTTTGTAGTATAAGCATTTACTATTTACAGGACATTCACAGCATGAAGGATTCCTAGCCTTGCATATATTTCTTCCGTGAAATATGAGAAGATGATGAGCTTTACTCCATCTTTCTTTTGGAATTATCTTCATCAGATCTTTCTCTGTACCTTCAACTGTTGAACTACTAGCAAGCCCAATCCTATTTGAAACTCTAAAAACATGTGTATCGACAGCAATTGCAGGAATATTAAAAGCATTGCTCAATACCACATTTGCAGTTTTTCTTCCAACTCCAGGTAATTTAATTAATTCATCAAAATTATCTGGTACTTTTCCATCGTATTTCTCCTCTAACATAATACATGCATTTATAATATTCTTAGATTTATTATTAGCTAATCCACAACTTTTTATTTTCTCTGCTAATTCTTTTTCTCCTAAATTCACGTAGTCTTTAGGCGTTTTTAATTCT
>DAONLG010000001.1:0-44271 GCA_035406565.1 Soehngenia sp. | reverse complement strand
ACGGTTTCCATTATAATTTAATAAAAGAACATATTGAGTTTGGCTCGAGTTTTGGCATTAGTAATGAGATCGATAAAAGTATTGGTCACATTATAAAACATAGTGGAGAAGGTTTGCTGATTCTATCTAAAGACTAAATAAAAAGCTTACTGTTTTTTTAAAAACTGTAAGCTTTTTTAACAATCGCTACTATATTGCTCTTTGAACATTTCCTGATCTTAAGCATCTTGTGCATACATTTAATCTCTTTGTAGTTCCATCAACTACTACTTTTACCTTCCTTACATTAGGAGACCAAGTTCTCGAGCTCTTCTTGTTGGAGAAAGTAACTTTATTCCCAAATGATTTAGTTTTACCACATATTTCACATCTTTTACTCATAAAAACACCTCCCGAAACAATATATCGATAACAGTTCTACTACAACAACTTGTATTGTACCATAATAATCGTATTAATTGCAAGTAAAATAATGAATGCTCAGTTTTTAGTTGAATATTTATTTATATTATTGTAGAATGTTAAAGATAAGATAATAAGGGAGGTAGTATTTTGCCGCTTATAATAAAAAATGAAATTGGCTCTATCTTTATTGAAGATACTGTAATTCAAGAAATAGTAGGCTTGTCAGTTATAGAGAGCTATGGGGTTGTAGATAAAGCTTCCAAGGACTCTTTTGAAGGGATATTTAGTTTTTTTGGATTTGATCCATCCTATAAGGGTATAAAAGTTACAATAAATGATAACGATGTTGATGTTGATATATATCTTATTCTAGAATACGGAGTAAAAATATCTACTGTATGTCAAAATATAATTGAAAGAGTAAAATATAATTTAAAATATTATACTGGCATAAATATTGGGGATATCAATATATTTGTCCAGGGTATTAGAACTGAAAGCGATCTTTAATTATTAGGAGGGACACAAGTTGATAAATACTTTAATAGATGGTTGGAAACTTAAAGCAGCTTTAGAAGCAAGCTATAACTATCTCGATAAAAACAAAGAAATTGTCAATGCTCTAAATGTATTTCCCGTACCAGATGGAGATACAGGTACAAATATGAGTTTGACAATGCGATCAGCAATTAACAATATAGAAAAAGTTACTGAAAATGACGCATCTAAGATAATTCAAGCTGCAAGCCAAGGTTCTCTAATGGGTGCAAGAGGGAATTCAGGAGTTATTCTATCCCAACTGTTTAGAGGGTTTAGCATTGGAGTAAATGATAAAAAAGAAATAGATGCACAAATAGTCGCCTTAGCAATGAAGAAAGCTTCAGAGACTGCTTATAAAGCTGTTATGAAGCCAACCGAAGGAACTATTTTGACTATAGCTAGAGAATGTGGAGAATACGCATTAGAGATATGCAATAGTGTGAAGGACATCAATGAGTTGATTGAATTAGTCATTAGTCATGGAAATGAAGTTTTAGCTAAGACCCCTGATATGTTGCCAGTACTTAAACAAGCAAACGTAGTAGATGCTGGGGGAAAAGGCTTACTAATGCTTATGACAGGTGCTTTAGAGTTTTTATCCGGGGATGTAACTACAATAGTAGAGAAATCTATATCAATTCCAACAGTATCAGATGTTTCTTTGAAGCGACAAAGAATTGATACTGATGATATTAAATTTGGGTATTGTACGGAATTTATTATTGTTACGAATCATCAAGATATAGATGGCTTTAGAGATAAACTATCATTTTATGGAGACTCTTTACTCGTTGTTGGTGCTGATGGAGTCATAAAAGTTCACATACACACTAATAATCCGGGAGAAGTTTTAGAAAAAGCATTACAATTAGGGGAACTTAGAGATATAAAAATTGACAATATGCGTTATCAACATGAAGAAATTCTATTAAAAGATGAACTTAGGAAAAAAGAAGCGAATAAAGATGAACCTGTTAAAAAATACTATATTATTTCAGTGTCTACTGGTAAAGGATTAAATGAATTATTTAAAAGTTTAAATGTTGATTATATAATAACTGGTGGTCAAACAATGAATCCTAGCATTGAAGATATTTTAAGTGCTATAGAAAAATCAAATGCAGAAAACATAATTATATTACCAAATAATAGCAATATTATATTAGCAGCTGAACAAGCCAAAAATGTTAGTGAGAAAAATGTTCATATAGTACCATCAAAGAACATAGCTCAAGGGATTTCTGCAATGGTAGCATTTGATCCTGACAAAGAGTTAATTGAAAATATAAATAATATGAACAAAGCTATGTCAAATGTTGTATCGGGTCAAGTAACTTATTCAGTAAGAGATACTCAATTGAATGGCAAAATAATAGAAAAAGGCAATATAATCGGAGTTACTGATAAAGAAATATTAGCAGTGGGGAAAGACATTAATGAAGTGAGTGAAGAATTGATTGAAAAATTAATAAATGACGATACTTCTGTGCTGACAATTATATATGGAGAAGATGTAGATAAGAACAAAGCAGAGGAGTTAATTAGAAATTTAGAGACTAAATTTCATGAGTTAGAGATAGATCTAGTTGAAGGCGATCAACCAATATATTATTATATATTTTCACTAGAATAATAAAACACCCTACCTTTAGGTAGGGTTTATTTGGAGTGATTATGATATGAATGACCTTAAGAAAAATGTTAGATATGTTAAAAATGTAGGGCCAAAGCGTGCTGAAAAATTAAATAAATTAAATATATATTCCATAGAAGATTTGATCTTTTTCTTTCCAAGGGCATATGAAGATAGAACTATTATCCAATCTATTGATGAATTTGATAATGAGAAAACAGTGAATTGCATAGTAACCATAAAAACAAATCCAACAATTTCTAACTTAAGAAATAATTTAAAATTATTAAAAGTAATAGCTACTAATGACGATAATGAGATATCTTTAGTATGGTTTAATCAAACTTACTTAAAAAATCAAATAATAGTAGGAAAAAAGTATTTTTGTAGAGGGAAAATAACTAAAAATAAATATGAAATACAAATGCAAAATCCTGAAATAATACCTTTTACAGATACAAATTCATTTATTTCCATATTACCAATTTATCCCTTAACAGATGGTCTTAGCAATAAAGAATTGATAAAAATTATAAGAAATTGTTTAGATGAATATTTAATGTATATTGCTAATGTATTGCCTGACGGCCTACGTAATAATTATAATTTAATGGATAAACAAGCTGCGATAAAAGCCTTGCATTTCCCAGAAAGCATGGCAGAGTTAGAGAAAGCAAGAAAAACTCTCGCTTATGAAGAATTATTGATATTGCAATTGACATTGAGCTCTATAAAAATAAAAGATAAAACGGACAATGGGATCAGCTTTACTAGAGATGATAAATTAAATCTTTTCATAGAAAATTTACCATTTAGATTGACCAATTCTCAAAAGGAAGTCGTGGATGAAATATTAGAGGATATGGCTTATGCAAAGCAAATGAATCGTTTAGTACAAGGAGATGTTGGTTCGGGGAAAACAGTTATAAGTGCTATTGCCATGTTCAACGCAGTATTAAACGGTTATCAAGCAACTATGATGGCACCAACAGAGATTCTTGCATTGCAACATTATGAAACATTAAAATCTTTATTCAACAAAATGGAAATAAATATTGCACTGCTAACTAGTAGCATCAATAAAAAAGAGAAAGAAAATATACTGAGAGATTTAGCTTTAGGGAAAATAGATATTTTAATTGGCACACATTCAATAATACAAGAGAATGTATCATTTAAAAAACTTGGGTTAGTTGTTACTGACGAACAACATAGATTTGGAGTAAATCAGAGAATGAAACTTGCGGCAAAGGGAAATTCACCTGACATATTAGTCATGACTGCAACTCCTATACCCAGGAGCTTAGCTTTAATTTTATATGGTGATCTAGATATATCAACCATTAAAGAATTACCTCCGGGAAGGCAAAAAATTGAAACTTTTGTGATGAGCTCGAACAAAGAAAATGATGTATTTAGTTTTATTCACAAACAAATCGAAGATGGCCGTCAAGTATACATTGTTTGTCCACTAATTGAATCAAACAATATTAGCAGCTTAAATTCAGCAGAAAGTGTATACAGTAAAATAATTGATGAGTTTGGAGATAAATATACTTGTGGTTTGGTACATGGAAAATTAAACCAAAAAGAAAAAGAAAAAGTTATGAACGATTTTAAAAATGGGACGATAAAGATTTTAGTTTCGACTACGGTTATAGAAGTAGGGGTAAATGTTGCTAATGCAAATACGATGATAATATATAATGCAGATAGATTTGGTCTATCTCAACTTCACCAATTAAGAGGAAGAGTAGGAAGATCATCTCACAAATCATATTGTATTTTATTGAATGATAATTTTAGCAAAATTTCTAGAGAGAGAATGAGAGTTATACAATCAACAAATGACGGTTTTGAAATTTCTGAGAAAGATTTATGTTTAAGAGGGCCTGGTGAATTTTTTGGGACCAAACAGCACGGATTACCTCAACTAAAAATTGCAAATTTATTTAGAGATATAAATATTTTAAAAGTAGCGCAAAATGATGCAAAACTTATTCTAAAAGAAAATAAACTAATCAACGATATTGAATATAATTTACTAAGAGATAAAGTTGATGAATTAGTATATAACATGGGTAATGAAATAATACTTAATTGATCTTGGTGGTGTTTCAAATGCGAGTGATATCAGGCAAAAGAAAAGGTAAAAAATTATGTGGGCCTAAATCTAATAACATAAGGCCTACTGAAGATCGTATTAAAGAATCAATGTTTAACATAATTAGCCCAATTGCGGAAAAAGCTAAAGTTTTAGATTTATTTGCAGGCACAGGAAGCATAGGAATAGAATTTTTAAGTCGGGGTGCTGAAAAAGTTATATTTGTCGATAATTCGATTGCAAGTATTCAATTGATAAATAAAAATTTAAAGATGACAAATTTTGAATCTGATGCTATTGTCATTAGAATGGATGGATTAAAAGCACTAGATCTATTTTCAGATAAAGATTTTAAATTTGATTATATTTTTATGGATCCACCTTATGACAATATAGAATTATACAATAAAGCTCTAGAAAAAATATCTTCGTTGAATATATTAAAAAATAATGGTATTCTTATAGCAGAACATAATGCTAGTTTGTTACTGAAAGAAAACTATGGTGATTTAAAGATTACTGACATTAGGAAATATGGAAACAAATCAATGACTTATTTTAGATATCATGAGGTGACTGCTAAATGAAAGTAATATATCCTGGAAGTTTTGATCCTATAACATATGGGCATTTAGATATAATTAAAAGATGCTCTCTAAAGTTTGATAAAACAGTAATTGCTGTATTAAATAATCAGAATAAAAATAGCTTATTTAGCGTAAATGAAAGAATAGACTTGATAAAACAAGTCACTCAAGAAATTAATAACATAGAAGTTCTATCTTTTTCTGGCTTATTAACTGAATTTGCAAAAAGTATTGATTGCTCAACGATAATAAGAGGGTTAAGAGCAGTATCAGATTATGAATATGAACTACAAATGGCATTAATTAACAAAAAAACATATCCTGATTTGGAAACTTTATTCATGGTAGCTTCTTCTGATGTTTCATTTTTAAGTTCAAGTATTGTAAAAGAAATAGCTTCTTATGGTGGAGATGTTAAATGCTTTGTACCGAAAATTGTAGAAAAAGCACTTGTAAACAAATATGAAGGGAGAGTTTAATTATGGATTTATTAGAATTAATAGATGAAATTGAAGATATTGTAGAAGCTGGTACATCTATTCCGCTGACTAATAAAGTAATGGTAAACAAAGAAGAAGTTATAGAATTATTAAGAGAAATTAGAATTAAACTCCCAGACGAAATAAAACAAGCTGCTTGGATAAAAGAAGAAAGAGAGAGAATAATTTCTCAAGCACAAGAAACTGCTGAAAATATACTTAATGATACACAATTGAAGTTAGAGCAAATGATTGATAAAGAGGAAGTTCTTAAAAATGCAAATCAAAAAGCAAATGAGATAATTAGAAAAGCGCAATTAAGTGCAGAAGAAATTAGAAATGGAGCATTAGATTATGCAGATGAATTGCTATATGAGACACAAGAGAGATTAAAAGAATTAATTCAACTTCTTAATGATAATAGGAAAGAACTCAAATCAGTATCAGATGAAGCTAAAGATATATCTAAGTAGGTAAACTTTACCTACTTAGATATATATGGCGTTGTTTGAATATCTTTATTTAAAATAGGCTGTGTTGGGCAAAGACCGTAGTAATAAATATTTGTAGCTAATATTTCTTTTTTAATTGAAATATCATTTTTAAGACTATCTATATTTTTATAATCTGCGAATTTGTTTAACACAATTAAATCTGAGACTTCATTTATCTTATTAAGTAATTCAAAGCCCTTTTGATTAGCACCTAATATTCTAATGTATTTAGGAGTTACGCTAAAATAGCTGTTGATGTCCTCTTTTTTTGTGTTTAAAATTAAATGCAATAAGATGCGCCTTATTTTCGAGCGAGTATGTGTTTTTGACGCCACCATTCCAACAAATTCCTCATAATATTTAGATTTAAATGCTTTTTCAATAATTCTGTTTTCCAACCCATCTTTTATATCAAATTGATTTCTCAGGCTCTCTTTATCGGTATTCAATAGTAAATAATTTAATGCTGTATAATAATTATCTAACTTATTAAATGTTTTATGTTCTTTGAAGAATTGCTCTAATATTACAAAAGTATTTTCAGGTACTAAATCGTGGCTTTTATACAATCCTTTATCAATAATATTTTTTCTAATAGCACTTGCTGAGGCATAACCATTAGAAATATCTATATCATTGTAACTGTGTCCTTTTCTTTTTATTGTTATTGGTTTAATATCAGACTTTAATTTTCTCAAAGCTTTAAGATATTCAACTGCCAGTATATTATTGGCATTTTTCAATATGTCATTTATTTCAGTATTATATACATTTGAAAAATACTGTTTAATGGCGTTGTTTCTAGAGACAGGGTAAGATACTCCAGAAGATAAATTTGATTTAAGTTCCTTTTTGTAGTAGTAAGGTTCTTCTACTAATATATTAGCAATTTCCTCCAAAATATTTAAATCGCCCAACTCGCTTCCGAATGCTATATAATCAACAACATTTAATTTCTCAAGTATTCGAACTGAACCATAAGCAAACAGTTCAGCAGTTTGGACTGATGATAAATAGGGAAGTTCTATAACCAAATCAACGCCATTATCTATTGCCATTTTAGCTCTAGACCATTTGTCAACGATTGCTGGCTCTCCTCTTTGAACAAATGAACTACTCATAATACATATACAATGAGTAGCATTTGTAATCTCTTTTGCTTGATTTAAATGAAATAAATGCCCAAAATGAAAAGGGTTATATTCAGCTATTAACGCAACTGTTTTCATAAAATTACTCCTCATCTTTAATATACAATATATTTTAATACATTTTTATATAAATGACAAAAATCACATTTATTTTAATTGTTGATTTTATAACATAAATAATATACTATAAGTATAGAATATTACTAGGAGGTTGTCAGATGGATATACTTGTAATTAATTGTGGTAGCTCTTCTCTTAAATATCAGTTAATCGATATGGAGGGGGAAAAGGTTTTAGCTAAAGGATTAGTAGAAAGGATTGGAATTGAAGGATCCAGGATAAAGCATGAGCCAATGAATGCTGAAAAAGTGGTTATTGAAGAACCAATACAAGATCACAAAAAAGCATTAAAGATGGTTGTTGATGCAATAATTAGTAAAGATCATGGTGTAATCGAATCTATGAACCAAATTTCAGCAGTGGGGCACAGAGTAGTACATGGAGGAGAAGATTTTTCAAAATCTGTAATCATTACTGATAAAGTCATGGAAGCATTAGAAAAAAATATAGAACTAGCTCCTTTACATAATCCACCTAATATAATTGGAATAGAAGCTTGTAAGGAAATCATGCCTGGTGTTCCAATGGTAGCGGTATTTGACACTGCATTTCATCAAACCATTCCAGAGGAGAATTATATATATGCAATTCCTTATGAATATTATGAGAAGTATAAGATCAGAAGATATGGCTTTCATGGGACTTCCCATAAATATGTTGCTATTAGGACTGCGGAAATACTTGATAGAGATTTAAAAGATCTTAACATTGTAACTTGCCATTTAGGCAATGGTGCAAGTATTACAGCAATAAAATCTGGTCTCTCAATTGATACTAGTATGGGATTTACGCCTTTGGAAGGATTAGCTATGGGCACAAGATCAGGTAACATTGATCCTGCTATCATACCTTTCTTGATGAAAAAAGAAAATATGACAAGTGATGAAGTAAATGAGGTATTAAACAAAAAATCAGGTGTGCTTGGAGTTTCGGGAATAAGCAGCGATTTTAGAGATCTTGAAGAAGAGGCTTCTAAGGGTAATAAAAGAGCACAATTAGCTTTAAATTTATTTGCTAATCGTGTTAAGAAATACATTGCAGCGTATATATCTGAACTAGGGGAAGTAGATGCTATCGTCTTTACAGCAGGTGTTGGTGAAAATTCTCCATTGATTAGAAAAATGGTTAGCGATGGTCTTGATTTTATTGGGGTATCAATTGATGATGAACTTAATGATGTAAAAGGTAAAGAGAGAATAATAAGTAGCAAAGATTCAAAAGTAAAAGTTCTTGTAGTGCCAACAAATGAAGAACTTATGATAGCAAGAGAAACTATGGAATTAGTAAAATAATATTATAATTGACTTTTCTTTATGACAAATATATAATGGTAATGTTAGTCTAGAGGTGAATTATATGTTAGTTGATATATCTAACGTACTGGATAAAGACTATTTTGAAGAAGAATTGAATATTGATTTAAATGAAAAGATATTTGATTTGGACAATTATATAACTATTAAATATCCAATTAAAATCGATATTATTATTTCAAAGTCTTTAAATAATATACTATTCAAACTGAAATGTAAATTAAATTACGAAGCTGTCTGTTCGAGATGTTTAGAATTATATGATGGCTCTTTCTCTATCGCATCTGAAGGGAATATAGTTTATAGAAAGAATGATGAAGAGTTTGAAGAAAATAGTCTTATCTTAAGAGATAAATCAGTTAATCTAGACGAGTTTTTATACCAAGAAATTGCAAGTTCAATACCTATGAAGTTTTTATGTAGAGAAGATTGTAAAGGACTATGCAAAAAATGTGGTATAAATTTAAATAATAAAAATTGCGAATGTGATAAACAATCGTATGATTTAAGATTTGAAAAATTGAAAGATTTGACCTTTGATTAGTGAGGAGGTGTTTGTATGGCTGTACCAAAGAGAAAAACTTCAAAAGCAAGAAGGGATAAGAGGAGAGCTTCTTCTTATAGATTAAATAAGGCTACTTTTTCAGAATGCCCACAATGCCATGAACCTAAACAACCACATAGAGTATGCAGAAATTGTGGGTATTATGATGGAAGAGAAGTAATAGTGGTTGAATAATTGCTTTAATATAAAAAGACACTCTAGCTTATGTCAATTTAGGGTGTCTTTTTATATTAAGGACTATTGCGATACATTATCAAATATTCACTAATAGCGAAGCATATGTTAAAATAAAAAATAATTAGTAGAGAGGGATAATATGAAGATAATTATAGATGTTATGGGCGGAGATAATGCACCTCATTCTAATATTAAAGGTGCTGTAGATTCTCTTAAGGAGAATAATATTAATATTATTTTAGTAGGTCCGAAAGATATAATTGAAGCAGAGCTGAATACTCTTAATTATCCAAAAGATAAAGTGGAGATAATTGATGCAAAAGAACGAATTGAAAACGATGATGAACCAACACAAGCCATTAGGAGGAAAAAAAATAGTTCAATGGTGATTGGATTAAATGCTTTGGCAGATGGCTTAGGGGACGGTTTTGTTTCAGCTGGAAACACTGGAGCTTTACTTGCTGGTAGTATATTAATTATAAAGAGGCTTGAAGACATTGATAGGGCTGCGATAACAGTACTTTATCCAACTATTAAGGGAATGTCACTGCTAATAGATGCTGGAGCTAATATGGATTCAAAGCCTGAATACTTAAGACAATTTGCAATTATGGGATATATATATACTAAAGAAGTGCTTGGCAAAAATAACCCTACTGTAGGCTTAATAAATGTAGGAAGCGAAAAAACAAAAGGAAATATTCTATGCAAAGAAACTTATAAATTACTAGAATCAGAAAACATAAATTTTATTGGCAATGTTGAAGGAAGAGATTTGCCTTTTGGGGTTTCTGATGTTATGGTTTGTGATGGATTCGTGGGGAATATTGTTTTAAAAGTAACAGAAGGAGTTGCAGAATCCCTTTTTTCTATGTTGAAAAAAGAATTAACTTCTTCGACAAAATCAAAATTAGGCGCTTTAATGCTAAAAAATGAATTAAATAGCTTAAGAAAAATGTTAGACTATCGTGAATATGGTGGTGCTCCATTACTTGGAGTAAAAAAGCCTGTAGTGAAAGCTCATGGAAGTTCTGATGATTATGCTATAAAAAACGCTATATCTCAACTAATTAGTTATATAGAAAAAGATGTAATTAAAACAATAGAATCTAGATTATAAAAAACTTTTCTGATAGCTAGAGGTCTAAGTTTTGGAGGAAAATATGAAAGAAGAGTATTTACTAAAAATAAAACATTTACAAAACAATTTAAAATATTATTATAAAGATATTGAATTGTTAGTTACAGCACTAACACATAGTTCTTTTGCTAATGAGCACAATCTTCATCCAAGCAAGAGCAATCAAAGACTAGAATTTTTGGGGGATACAGTCTTGAATTTAGTTGTAAGTGAGTATCTTTATAATAAGTATCCTTTTTATCCTGAAGGAGAGTTGTCAAAGATAAGATCACAAGTAGTATGTGAATCTTCTTTAGCAATTGCTGCGAGAAAAATAAACCTAGGAGACTATTTATTGCTAGGGAAAGGTGAAATATTGACTGGAGGAAGAGAAAGAGAGTCAATATTAGCAGATACTTGTGAAGCGATTATTGGCTCGATATTTTTGGATAGCGATTATGAAACGACTTATGATTACCTAATTGCAAATTTTGAAGCTGATATAGTAAAGGAAGTAGCTAAAGGAAATCTGTTTAAAGATTATAAAACTGAGCTACAAGAAAAATTACAAAAAATAACCAGAGACAAGATAGAATATGTAGTTACAAAAGAAGAAGGTCCAGACCATAAAAAAATATTTTATGTTGATTTAAGAATCAATGGAGATATCATAGGTCAAGGGATGGGAAGGAGTAAGAAAGAGGCAGAGCAAATGGCTGCAAAAGAAGCTCTTATACTCTTAGAAGATGATTATGAGTAAAGAAAAAATCATACCTATATTTGTACCAAATTATGGTTGCCCTCATATGTGCGTTTTTTGTAACCAAATAAAGATTACAGGCACAAATATGTCTATTACTAAAGAAGAAGTGATAGAGACAATTAATAATTACTTAGGATTTTTTAATAAAGAAGAAGAATCTATAATTGAAATTGCCTTTTATGGAGGCAGCTTTACAGCAATAGAATTAACAAAACAAGTTGAATTACTACAGATTGCAAAGTCATATAAAGATGATAATAAAATCAATAAAATTAGGATATCAACTAGGCCTGATGCAATTGATGATAATATTCTTAGAATTTTAAAAGCGTACTCGGTAGATATTATTGAGCTTGGCGTACAATCACTAGATAAAGAAGTGCTATATTTAAGTGAAAGAGGGCATAGTGAAGCAGATGTTTATGAAGCAGTAAAAAAGATTCGATATTATGATTTTGTACTTGGATTGCAAATGATGGTTGGCTTACCAGGTGATGATTATGATAAATCTTTAAGCACATTATTGAAAATCATTAATTTAAAACCAGATTTTATTAGAATTTATCCTACACTGGTCATTAGAAATACTAAGCTTGAAAATATGTATATGGCAGGAGAATATAAGCCATTGACAATAGATCAAACTGTTAAATTATGTAAAGATCTATTAATTGTTGCAACATACTGCAAAATACCAGTTGCCAGAATAGGTTTACAAACAACAGAAGGAATTCAATTAGGTAAAGATGTGGTTGCTGGTCCGTTTCATGCTGCAATAAGGCAGTTAATTGAAAGCGAGATCTATTATGATATTCTATATGAAGCAATATCAAATATTGAAATGGAAACTAAAGGTGAATTGTTAGAAATATATTGTAATGCAAATATAATGAGCAACATAGCAGGTCATAAATCCTGTAATAGGACCAGATTATATAATGAATTTAATTTTAGAATGATAAAATTCATTAAAACAGATATGGAGAAAAATATGATTGTAAAAATTGGCAATATACAAAAAAATATCAATATAGTTGAGTGTATTGGCAATATGGCAATTCGCATTTTTGATCATGCTTTTATAAGAGGTGTTTGATTTGTATTTAAAAAAGATAGAAATTCAAGGATTTAAATCTTTTGCAGAACGTACTAGTATAAATTTCGACCAGAAGATAACTGCGATTGTTGGCCCTAATGGCAGTGGGAAAAGCAATATCGCAGATGCTTTAAGATGGGTACTTGGTGAGCAGAGCATTCGAAATCTTAGGGGCAATAAAATGGAAGATGTTATTTTCTCTGGAACGGAGAAAAAAAAACCACTTGGTTTTGCAGAAGTTACAATCATTTTTGATAATGCTGATAATTTTATACCTCTAGAATATAGTGAAATAAGTATTTCAAGGCGAATGTATCGCTCTGGTGACAGTGAGTTCTTTATAAATAAGAATTCGTGTAGATTAAAGGATATTAAAGAACTATTCGCGGATACAGGAATCGGGAAAGAAGGATATTCTATTATTGGACAAGGGAAAATAGAAGATATAATCTCTTCCCACCCAGAGAACAGGAGACTTATTTTCGAAGAAGCTGCAGGAATTGTAAAATATAAATTAAACAAACAAGACGCCTCCAGAAAACTTGATAAGACAAATGCTAATATTATGAGAATTTCAGATCTGCTTAGCGAAGTAGATAATCAAAGATCTAATTTACAAAGGGAAGCTGAAAAAGCTAGGGCTTATTTGTCACTTTTTGATAAGATCAAGAAAATTGATTTGTGTTTATCAAAAAGTAGTTTTAATGAGCTCACAAAATATATTGAGGAAAAAAATCAAGAATTAAAGAAATGCATTGACGCTAAAAATCTAATTGAGAATAAAATTAAATCCATAGATTTTGAACAACAAAAGTGGCAAAATAAGTTAAATGACATAGAGAGATTGATTGAAGATAAGAGGAATATTAAACTTGAAACAATTCAAAATTATGAAAAAACCAAGAATGCTGAAGCGATCACATTAGAAAAAATATCTCACAATAATAATGAAATAGAAAGACTCAATAACGAACTATTAACAACAAAAGAGAGCATAGCATCAAATAAGAAAGAAATTCAAATATTATCTAGTCAAATAGATGATTTAAGAAAAGACTGTGAAGATGCTCTAAATGAGCTTCAAATTTTAGAAGAATCAAAAGTTGAATTAAAAAAGAGACTTGAAGAAAACACAAAATCACTTAAATTATCAGACGAGAATATGCTAAAATTGCATACATATTATTCTGAAGTTAGAAGTGAGATTTCTAGTGTTGAAACTTTTATTGCGAATATTAAGCATAGAATTGAAAAAATAGAGCTTTCAATATCAGAATACAGCCAATCAAATAATAATTTAAATATTGAAATTTCAAAGATGAATGACAGAATTCATCTATTAAATAGTGAAATAAATAGATTAACTACAGCTATAGATGAGCTCGAGCTTGATAAGGAGCAGATTCATTCTGAGCTTTCAAGTCTTGAGGTTAAAATTAATAAATTAGAACAAGACAGGATTAAAACTTTTACAACATTAAAACTCTATTTAGATTTAGAATCAAATTTAGAAGGATATTATAATAGTACAAAAGAAATATTAAAATTAATTAAACGTGATGAGAATTATAATAATACTTTTATTGGGATTGTAAAAGATTTGTTCAAAGTAGAAAAAAAATATGCTAAAGCAATTGAGATTGCATTAGGTTCATCAATTCAAAATATAGTTGTAAAAAATGAAGAGAGTGCTAAGAAATTTATTGATTTTTTAAAGAATGGTAAAAAGGGAAGAGCTACTTTTTTGCCAATTGATGCTGTAAATAAAAGTTCCGTAAATATAGATAATTACGATAAAGTATATTTTGGAATTATTGGTTTAGCAAACGAAGTTATCGAATATGAAAATCGATTAGAAAATGTATTTTCCTATTTACTTGGAAAGACAATTATAGTTGATAATTTAGATAATGCATTGAAATTCAGCAAAGAAACCAATCGAAAATACAGATTAGTAACATTAGATGGGGATGTTATTTCACCTGGTGGTAGTATAACTGGAGGGAATAAATCTAATGAAAGTCATGGTATGCTCATTAGAAAAGTAGCGATAGAAGAACTCAATGATAAGCTTTCTAATATTGATGATGAATTAAACTCATTAAAATCTAAAAAAGAGTCTGTATCAGATAATGAACAAGAAAAAGCTACAAAAATTAAAGAAATGAAGAATCAATTTGACACCTATATGATTGAGTTGAATTCTCTTAAGAATTTGATTGAGCAAAGAAAGTCTCAAGAAATTTTCAACAGTAAAGAAGTTAGTATAAAAGGTAGCGAAAAAAATGATTTACTAAAGGAATTAGAACGTTTAGATAAAAAATTATTTGAATTAAATAATAAAATTAGTGAAATTTCGGTAGCTATCGATAATGAAAGAAATAATAATAATCATTATAAGCTATTAAATTCAGAGATTAATAAGGATTTATCAGAGATTGACATGCAGATTTCAGATTTTAAGTTTAGAATAAAGATTGATAATAAGTCCATAGATGACATGAATCTTAAGATCATCAAATTAGAACAGGAAATTGACAACTTAAATATAAAAATATCTCAAGATGAGATTTTGATTACTGATTTGAATAATAAGAATGAAGGATATAAAAATCAATTGGTTAAAATAAAAGAACAAATCAAAGAATTAGAAAATCTAGAAGAAGAAGAAAAAAACATATTAGAAAAAATATTAATGAAGAGAGAAACAACTAAAAAAGATTATTACAAATTACAAGATTCATTAAATGATGAAAATAAGAAATTATCTAAAATAGAAAAAGAGATTAATATAATTGAGGTTGATCTTGCTAAAGCAGAAATTAACCTTAATAACTTAATACAAAGAATAAGCGATGAATATAAAGAAAATATAGCAGAAATTGATAATAGTGAATTAATAATTGATGATCACAATGCCAACAACAGTGATAATTTACAATTATTAAAGAATGAACTAAGTAAATTTGAAGGAGTTAATTTAGCATCAATTGATGAATATGAAAGAGTAAAGGAAAGGTATGAATTTCTCTCAGATCAGCTTGATGATTTAATAAAAGCAAAGACTGATGTAGAAAAGGTTATAGCAGAAATAAATACAAAAATAAAAAAACAATATTTACACACTATTAAACAAATAGATAAAAATTTTAATAGTATATACAAGGAATTGTTTGGCGGGGGAAGTGCTAATCTCATCATGAGTGATGAAGATGACTTTGAAAATAATGATATTCAAATCATGATACAACCGCCAGGTAAGAAAATGCAAAACTTATCTCTACTTTCAGGTGGAGAAAAATCATTAACAGCAATAGCTCTTTTATTTGCAATACTAAAAACAAAGCCATCGCCTTTTTGCGTCCTAGACGAAATAGATGCTGCTTTAGATGAAGCTAATATAATGAGATTTACTTCATATCTATCAAAATTTAAAGACAATACTCAATTTATATTGATAACACACAGAAAAACATCTATGGAGATAGCAGAATCTTTATATGGAATAAGTATGCAAGACGAAGGTATTAGCAAAGTATTGTCTATAAAACTTGATGAATATAACGAAGATTCTAGTGAAATTATTAAGGAGGCTTAAATTATGGGATTTTTTAAAAAAACGCCTAAAGATGATAAAATTATTAAAGAACAAGATACTCCTGATACTCCTGCTGTATCTAAAATAGAGCAAGAATCATTTACTGAGTCAGAAAATAATTTGAAGAAAAGAAATTCAATTTTCGAGAAAGTAAAAAATGGACTATCAAAGACACGTAAAAACATAAGCGGTAAAATAGATGATGTGATAAAATCACATAGAAAAGTTGATGAAGAGCTATTTGATGAGTTAGAAGAGATATTGATTACAGCAGATGTTGGAATAGCTTCAACTATGAAAATAATAGAGAGTTTAAAAGAAAAAGCAAAGGATAACAAAATTACAGATCCTTATGAAATAAAAAACTTATTAAAAGAAGAAGTTAAAAATATAATGCTTAGTAGTGTTGACAATAATTCTATAAAATTAGATCCGACTCCAAGTTTAATTTTAGTTGTAGGCGTAAATGGGGTTGGTAAAACAACAACGATAGGAAAGCTAGCTTATAATATAAAGAATTCAGGCAAGAGCGTACTGTTAGCTGCAGGCGACACTTTCCGAGCAGCTGCAATTGATCAGCTAATGGCATGGGGCAATAAAGCAAATGTAGAAGTTGTATCACATCAAGAGGGATCTGATCCTGCTGCTGTTATTTTTGATGCAATTAAAAAAGCTAAAGCTAAAAATGTAGATGTATTAATTTGCGACACTGCAGGAAGACTCCATAATAAATCTAATTTAATGAATGAGCTAAATAAAATATTCAGAGTTGTTGAAAAGGAATACCCAGAATCAACGAAGGAAATATTGTTAGTTCTTGATGCTACTACAGGTCAAAACGCAATAAATCAAGCAAAAGTATTCAAAGAAGTAAGCAATATAACGGGTGTTATTTTAACTAAGTTAGATGGTACAGCTAAAGGCGGCATAGCTATAGCACTTCAAGCCGAATTGAATTTACCGATAAAATTAATTGGGGTTGGCGAAGGAATTGAAGATCTTCAACCTTTTGACGTAGATGTTTTTATTAATTCAATCTTTGAATAAAACTAAATATAAAATTAATATTTAGTCTGTCAAGATAAATACTTGACAGACTGAGAACGTGGTGATAAAATGGATAAGCTGATAAAAATTAGTATATTGTTTGATTTTTATGGGAAGTTATTGAGCAAAAAACAATATGATGTTATAGATATGTACTACAATAATGATTTGTCCTTAAGTGAAATTGCAGAAGAAATGAAGATTACTAGGCAAGCTGTTTTCGACATACTTAAAAGAGCTGAAGAAAAACTATTAGAATATGAAGATGTTTTAGGATTAGCTAGTAGATTTTATAATACCGAAAGAAGTATAAAGGATATCGAGAAATTAGTTGACCAAATAATATATATAGGTTCAGAAATTAATGAAGAAAGAATAATTGAAATAGCACAAAACATAAACTCTACAATAAGAAAAATCCTTTACTAGTATGGGGAGGTTCAAATATTGATATTTGAAAGTTTATCTGAAAAATTACAAAATTCATTAGACAAATTAAGAGGAAAAGGTAAGATAACAGAGAAAGACCTTGACCTTGCGCTAAGAGAAGTTCGTTTAGCATTGTTAGAAGCAGATGTAAATTATAAAGTAGTCAAAGATTTTATTTCTGATATAAAAGAAAGAGCCTTAGGATCGGAAGTCTTAGAAAGTTTAAATCCCGGTCAGCAAGTAATAAAAATCGTGTATGATGAGTTAACAAAGTTAATGGGAGAAAAAGAAGAAAAACTAAATTTTGCATCAAAACCTCCTACTATTATTCTAATGTGTGGTTTGCAAGGCTCTGGGAAGACAACGACATCTGGTAAGTTAGCATTTAACTTAAAAAAACAAAATAAAAGACCATTGCTAGTAGCTTGTGATGTATATAGACCAGCTGCTATCAAACAATTAGAGGTAGTTGGAGAAAAAGTTGGAGTACCAGTCTTTTCTATGGGTACAAATGTTAGCCCCATAGATATTGCTAAAGCAGGAATAGAGCATGCCATTAAAAATGGAAATGACGTGGTTATAATAGATACAGCCGGTAGATTGCACATTGACACAGATTTAATGGAAGAAATATTTACCATAAAAAATGTGACTAATCCGAATGAAATACTGTTAGTTCTTGACGCAATGACAGGTCAGGATGCAGTCAATGTTGCGGAAGCATTTAATGAAAAGCTAGATATAACAGGTGTTGTCTTAACAAAGATGGATGGAGATGCTCGAGGTGGTGCTGCATTATCACTAAGATCAGTAACGCATAAACCTATTAAATTTGTTGGAATGGGAGAAAAGCTGGATCAATTAGAGCCCTTTTATCCAGATAGAATGGCGTCGAGGATTTTAGGAATGGGAGATGTACTTGGATTAATTGAGAAAGCTCAGGCTAGCTTTGATGAAAAAAAAGCTTTAGAACTTGAGAAAAAGATGAGAAATGCTTCATTTACATTGGATGATTTCTTGGATCAACTCGAACAAATGAAAAACATGGGACCACTTAGTGATATTCTAGAGATGATTCCGGGTATTGGATCAAAACAATTAAAGGGTTTAAATGTAGATGAGAAAGAATTGGTCAGAATTGAAGCGATAATTAAATCTATGACAAAAAAAGAAAGATCTAATCCAGATATTATTGATAGTAGCAGAAGACAAAGAATTGCTAAAGGCAGTGGTACATCAATTCAAGATGTAAATAAACTTTTGAAACAATTTAAAGAAACAAAGAAGCTCATGAAAAAGTTCAACGAGTTTTCTAAAGTACCGAAGAAAAAAGGGAAATTTCAGTTCCCCTTTTTCTAAATAGATAATATATAATTAGGAGGTGAAATAATGGCAGTTAAAATAAGACTAAAAAGAATGGGAGCTAAAAAGAATCCTTTTTATAGAATAATAGTAGCTGATTCTAGATCCCCTAGAGATGGTAGATTCATTGAAGAAATTGGTTATTACAATCCGCTTACAGAACCAAAGACAATAAAAGTTGACAATGAAAAAGCACTTCAATGGATAAAAAACGGTGCTAAACCAACTGAAACAGTTGAAAAACTATTTAAAGAAAGTGGAATTTATGAAACAAATAAAGAAGATGCCGACAAATAGGTATGGAGGTTTTAACTATGGGAGAATTAGTAGAATTTATAGCAAAAAGCTTAGTTGATAATCCTGATGAAGTTAAAGTAAATGAGATTGAAGGCTCTCAATCTGTAATTATTGAATTAAAAGTTGCACCTGAAGATATGGGCAAAGTAATAGGCAAGCAAGGAAGAATTGCTAAAGCTATTAGAACCGTAGTTAAGGCAGCAGCAATAAAACAAAATAAAAGAGTAGTTGTTGAAATAATTCAATAATCTTTTAGAATTCAGGTGGATAGATGGATTATACTGTAGTAGGAATGGTTACTAATACTCATGGGATAAAAGGTGATTTAAAAGTTTATCCTCTTACAGATGATATAAATAGATTCTTCCATTTAAGTAAAGCTTATTTAGGAGATGAAAAAGAATTATATTACATTGAGTCAGTAAAAATTCATAAAGGCATGGCTATAATTAAATTTAAAGGTTTAGATGATATTAATAAATCCGAAGTGTATAAAGGCAAATACCTTTATGTAGATGAATATGACAAAGTGGAATTACCAGAAGATAGGTATTTTATTTCAGATCTCATCAATTGCACTGTATTTAATCTATCAAATGATCTTATTGGGAAAGTGACTGATGTTATTACTGGGAATGCAAATGATGTATATGTAATAACTAATGATGAAGGTAAGGACTACTTGATACCTGCTGTTAAAAGATTTATTGTTGAAGTCAACATTAAAGATAAATTAATTATTATTGATCCTATAGAAGGAATGTTAGAATGATTATTGATATATTAACATTGTTTCCTGAGGTTTTCTCATATCTTTATAATTACAGTATTATTGGGAGAGCTTTGGAAAACAACAAATTTGTTCTAAATACTGTAAATATAAGAGATTTTTCAAAGGATAAGCATAAAAGGGTTGATGACTATCCTTATGGAGGAGGCCCTGGAATGATTTTAAAACCAGAACCAGTTTATGACGCTATCATGAGCTGTAAAACAGAAAAATCTCATATCGTCTACTTATCTCCTAAAGGTAAGCTGTTGAATCAAGATATTGTTAAAAATCTAGCTAGAAAAGAACATATCATTCTACTTTCTGGCCATTATGAAGGAATTGATAATAGAATAGTTGAAAATTATGTTGACGAAGAAATTTCTATCGGAGATTATGTTTTAACAGGTGGAGAGATACCTGCTATGGTAATGATTGATTCAATTGTTAGGCTGTTGCCGGGCGTATTAGCTTCAAATGAATCATTTGAAAATGAATCATTTTACAAAGGATTATTAGAATATCCTCAATACACTAGACCTGAAAATTTTAGAGGTAAGAGAGTACCTAAAGTTCTTCTCAGTGGGGATCATATGAAAATTAAAAAGTGGAGAATTGTTAACTCCTTATATATAACATTATTAAATAGGCCAGATATCATCTGTAGCAATAAATTAGATGATTCCACAAGTACCGTAATTGAAGATATAATTAAAAACATTTAAAGTTTTATTGTATTAGAATTTCAACTATGTTATAATACATTTCATGTAAATATGTGTGTTCCTCTGTTTTTACAAGAACATTCAAAGAAGGGAGGATAATGATGGACATTATAAAATCAATTGAAGCAGAACAAATAAGAAAAGATTTACCTCAATTTAATGTTGGAGATACTATTCAAGTGTTTTACAAGGTAATTGAAGGTTCTAGAGAAAGAATTCAAGTATTTGAAGGTACTGTACTAAAGATACAAGGAGAAGGATCTAGAAAAACATTTACAGTAAGAAGAATTTCTTATGGTATTGGTGTTGAGAGAACATTCCCTATTAACTCTCCAAGAATCGATAAGATTGCAGTAATCAGAAAAGGCAAGGTAAGAAGAGCAAAATTGTATTACTTAAGAGATAGACAAGGTAAATCAGCTAAGGTTAAAGAAAAGAGATTTTACTAATGGGACTTAATAAGTCCCAATTTTTGTATTTAAAGTGGTGATGATATGAACATTAATATAAATTGGTACCCGGGGCATATGAAGAAGACTACCGAATCAATAAAATCAAATTTAAAACTAGTAGATATAGTTTATGAATTATTGGATGCTAGAATTCCCTACAGTAGCCAAAACCCTTCAATTAATTCTATATTAGGCAAGAAAAAGAGAATAATCATTCTAAATAAGTCTGACCTAGCAGATCCAGAGATAAACAATAAATGGAAAAATTATTATAATAATAATGGGATTAATTGTGTATTCCTTAATTCGTTAAGTGGCAAAGGCATTGATGAATTAGTAAATTTAACCAAAAAAACAATAGATAAAAATATTGTTAAAGTCATGATTGTAGGAATCCCAAATGTTGGTAAATCTACATTAATTAATAGAATAGCAAATAGAAAGTCTACAAAGACAGGGAATAAACCAGGCATTACTAAATCCATACAATGGATTAATGCGAATGATGGTATTTATCTATTAGACACTCCAGGTGTGTTGTGGCCAAAATTCGAGGAGGAAAACGTTGGCCTAAATCTGGCATTTGTAGGATCCATAAAGGATGAGATATTAGATACTGTAACTCTTTCACTAAAATTAATTGATAAGCTGAATGCAATAAATGAAACGTTAATAATTAAACGATATAATCTCGATAGTAATAGCGCAGATCCTTATGGCACACTAGAAAAAATTGCTATAAAAAGAGGGTGCTTATTGAAAGGGTCTAATATCGATTTAGAAAAGGCTGCGAATATAATAGTTGATGATTTTAGAAAAGGCTTATTAGGGAAAATTTCACTAGAAAGTCCGCAAGAGGTATAAATATGAATGAAATTGAATTAGAATTGTATAAAAAAGGGTATGATTACATCTTTGGTGTTGATGAGGTTGGAAGAGGCTCTTTATTTGGAGATGTCACAGCATGTGCGATAATCTTGCCAAAATATTTTCATATACTAGATGTCAAGGACTCTAAAAAATTATCTTCAAAGAAAAGAGAGTATTTGAATGATATAATTATGAGTTACTGTATTGATTATTCAATATGCTGCATTGACAATAAGACTATAGACGAAATAAATATTAAGCAAGCAACTAAGCTTGCAATGAAGGATGCGATTACTAATCTCCTCCAAAAAAATAAAATTTCAACAGATAAAATCATAGCAATAGTCGATGCTGAAAGGTTAGATTTGCCTATTGATCAAATTTCGTTAAACCATGCAGATGACTTGATCCATCATGTTTCATGTGCATCAATTGTTGCAAAAGTTTATAGAGACAATCTATGTAATGAATGGGATAAATTATACCCGCAATATAAATTATATAAGAATAAAGGCTATGGTACTGCAGAACATATAGAATTGATAAGAAAATACGGTGTTTCGGATATGCATAGGAAATCATTTTTAAATAATATTTTGAGGACTAAAAAATATGAATAACAAGAATATTGGAGATGAAGGGGAAAAATTAGTATTAGATTATTTGAAATCTAATAATTATAAAGTAATCTTTCATAATTACAGAAACCAAATAGGTGAGATTGACATAATAGCTATGGATAAAGATATTTTAGCTTTTATTGAAGTTAAAACTAGAAATAGTAATATCTATGGTAGGCCATCAGAAGCAGTAGATAAACGAAAGCAATTTAAAATAATTAAAACCTCTTTATTATATATACAAATAAATAAATTAAATAACGTCCAGATTAGATATGATGTAGCAGAAGTATACCCATCAGATAACAATAAAATTATATATATTAAGAATGCTTTTAGTGCATGGTAAATTATATTTAAATGAGGTGAGTGCCAGTGTACTCTAAACTTAAAACATGTGTATTGCAAGGATTAAATGGTCACATTGTCGACGTAGAGACTGATTTATCTAGGGGTCTTCCTGCTTTTAATATAGTTGGATTACCCGATACAGCCATTAAGGAATCCAAAGAGCGAGTAAGAAGTGCAATTAAAAATTCTGGATATGAATTTCCTCTTAATAGAATAACTATCAATCTTGCACCGGCAAATTTAAAGAAAGATGGTTCACAAATGGATTTGTCAATTGCTATAGGAATATTAGCTGCGGCAGAAATTGTTAATTTACCTGATGCAAATTGTATTTATCTAGGGGAGCTGTCTTTAGACGGAACTATTAATCCTATAATAGGAGCTTTACCAATGATAATATCAATGAGAGAATATGGTATAAACAAATTCATCATTCCTGAGTTAAATAAAGATGAATGTGCTATCATAGAGGATGTAGATATTATTCCAGTAGCCAATTTAAAGCAAGTTTGTGATTTTTTAAATGGAAAAATAGTGATAGAAGCTTACAAAGGAGAAATATATAGTTGTGATAGTATAAGCAGCAATATTGATTTTTCTGATATAAAAGGCCAAGAGGGATTAAAGAGAGCTATGCAAATAGCTGCTGCAGGTTCTCATAACATGCTAATAGTTGGGCCTCCTGGGTCTGGAAAAACCATGTCTGCAAGAAGATTACCTACAATATTACCCTCACTAAACATCGAAGAATCAATTGAAGTAACAAAAATTTATAGCATTGCTGGTCTTTTAACAAATAATAAATTAATCACAGAAAGACCTTTTAGGGCACCACATCACTCATCTTCAGGTATAGCAATAATAGGTGGAGGTAAAATTCCAAAACCTGGCGAAGTATCCTTAGCGCATAGAGGAGTCTTGTTTTTTGATGAATTACCGGAATTTCAGAAAAATGTTCTAGAGGTATTAAGACAGCCTCTTGAAGATGGATTCGTACATATATCAAGAGTAAATGCTTCTTTAACTTACCCTTCAAATTTTATGTTTATAGCGAGCATGAATCCTTGCCCTTGCGGAAATCTTGGAGATCCATTTCATCAATGTACTTGTAGCCAAACATCAATTGAAAAATATCTTAACAAGATAAGTCATCCTCTATTAGATAGAATTGATATACATATAGAAGTGTTGCCCGTAAATTATTCTGATTTAAGTAAGGAATCTAAAGAAATCTCATCATCTGATTTAAAAAATACAGTTGAACAAGCTAGACTAATTCAGCAAAACAGGAACTCTACTAAAGCAACAATTTACAATGCCAATCTTTCAAATAAAGAAATTAAATCAATTTGCAAGTTATCAAAATCTGCAGAATTATTGATGAGAAAAGCATTTGAGAAATATAAATTTAGTGCAAGATCATATAACAAAATATTAAAGGTAGCTAGAACTATTGCTGATCTGGATTACAAAGATATTATTGAAGATTATCATTTATCAGAGGCTATTCGATACAGAAGCTTAGACATAAAATATTGGAGGTAATAATTAATGGGATATAGCGATGAAGAAATCCTCATTTGGCTAAGCTATAATGGCATAAATAGCGATAAAATTGAAAAGCTAGAGAATATCTTTAAAAATATGAAAGATATTCTCTACATCAGTAGGAATGAATTAGAAAACCTTAGATTGCTTAATTCAAACATGATAGATAAGTTGTTAGGTTCCGATATAGACGATGTACTAAATACTATTTATAACATGAAAAAGTCAAATAACATTGGTATATTGACCACTTATAGTAGTAATTATCCTATTAGTCTAAAATTTATCTCAGATAAACCAAGCGTATTGTACTATAAAGGGGATATTGGGCTAATAAACTCTAATTCAATAGCTATTGTTGGGACTAGAAAGCCAACGCTATATGGGAAGTGGGCATGCGAGAAATTCACAAAAGAGTTAACAAACTATAATCTAACTATTGTTAGTGGGCTTGCATATGGAATAGACACAATAGCCCATAAAACTGCCCTTTTAAACCATGGTCAAACAATAGCGGTTTTAGGTTGTGGAATTAATAAGATATACCCTAAATCAAATAAAGCATTATATGATGATATTGAAAATAATGGTTTGATTATTACTGAATTTTCACCTGATACAGAACCATTTAAATATAATTTTCCTCAACGAAATAGAATTATATCTGGTCTTAGCTATGGAGTTTTAGTTATAGAAGCACAGAAAAATTCAGGTTCTTTAATTACTGCAAGCCATGCATTAAATCAGGGAAAAGAGGTTTTTTCAATTCCTGGCAATATAAATAGCTTGTACAGTGAGGGGACAAATGCATTAATTAAAGATGGAGCAAAGCTAGTACAAGATGTAGAAGATATATTAGTAGAACTTGAAAATATATTACATCTCGAATATAATACTAAAGCATGCATTAATAATGTTGAGTTAGGCGATACTGAAAACGCAATATATACAATCTTAAAAGATGGACCACTTCATTCTGATTTAATAGCCTTAAAATCTGGTTTAGATATAAATATAGTGAATAGTACTCTTACAATTCTTGAAATAAAAGGAGTTGTTAAAGAGATTGCCCCAAGTACTTTTACTATTTGCTAGTTAATTTGGAGGTGTTATTTTGACTAAAAATTTGGTGATTGTTGAATCACCTGCAAAAGCAAAGTCAATAAGTAAAATGTTAGGGAAAAATTATACAGTGATTGCTTCATTAGGTCACATTAGAGATTTGCCTAAAAGCAGGCTAGGGATAGATATAAAAAATGATTTTCAACCCGAATATATAACAATTAGAGGAAAAGGAAGTATCGTAAACAATCTTAAGAAAGAAGCTAAAAAAGCTGATAGTATTTTCCTCGCTACAGACCCCGATCGTGAAGGTGAAGCTATATCTTGGCATTTAGCTAGTTTATTGGATATAAACAAAGATACTCCTTGTAGAGTTGAATTTCATGAAATTACAAAAGAAACAGTTAAAAGTTCTATTAAATCACCCAGAAAGCTTGATGAGAACCTATATAATGCACAGCAAGCAAGAAGAGTATTGGATAGATTGGTAGGATATAAAATTAGCCCTATCCTTTGGAAGAAAGTAAAAAAAGGACTAAGCGCAGGCAGAGTTCAATCTGTAGCCGTAAAGTTAATATGCGATCGAGAAAATGAAATTACTGAATTTATTCCAGAAGAATATTGGACAATAAAGGGACATTTCAAAAAAGATAATAGTAAATTTGAAGCTATGCTTACTCATCAAATAGCAAATGAAAAAGAAAGCAAACTAACTATAAAAAATGAAGAAGAAGCAAAAAACATATTAAAAGAAATAAAAAGCAATGAAAATATAGTTTTTGACATTAAAAAAAGCAAGAGAAAAAGAAGCCCTTACCCACCATATACAACAAGTACTCTACAACAAGATGCATCAAAAAAACTAGGTTATACTTCAAAGAAAACAATGATGATCGCACAACAATTATATGAGGGAATTGATGTGAAGGGAGAAGGTACAACTGGGCTTATAACTTATATGAGAACTGACTCAACTAGGATTGCGAATGAAGCGGTTGATGCGGCAAGGGAATATATTGTACAGAATTTTGGGAAAGAGTTTTCAAATGGAGGAAACACTTATTCTAAGAAAGCTAAAAAGGAAACTCAAGATGCTCATGAAGGGATTAGACCTACACATTTAAATTTGTGGCCTGAAAAAATAAAAGATTCACTTACTAAAGAGCAGTTTAAATTATATAAACTCGTTTGGGATAGATTTATTGGGTCACAGATGTCAGACGCTATTTACGACACAATATCAGTAAAAATAAAGAATGGGAAATACATTTTTAAAAGCAACGGTTCAAAATTAAATTTTAGTGGGTTTTTAAAAGTTTACACAACAACAGATGAAGAGCAAAATGATATCATATTGCCAGAGCTAAATGTAGGCGAGAAATTAGATCTGATAAAAATTGAAGAGAAAAGAAATTTTACCCAGCCACCATCAAGATATACTGAAGCATCATTGATTAAAACAATGGAAGAACTTGGAATAGGAAGACCAAGCACATATTCACCAACTATTTCTACAATATTATCCAGAGGCTATGTAACTCTTGAGAAAAAAACCTTCTATCCAACTGAGCTTGGTACAATTGTAAATGACATATTAGTAAAGTATTTTAGTGAAATAATTAATGAAGAATTCACCGCTCAGCTAGAAAACCAACTTGATGAAATTGCTGAAGGTAAATTAAACTGGAAAGATGTCATAAGAGAGTTTTATTTTAAGTTTGAAGATGCATTAGATAAAGCTGAAAGTGAAATAGAAAAAATTGATATAAAAGATGAGGAATCGGATGAAATTTGTGAAAAATGTGGGAAAAAAATGGTAATAAAAGTTGGCAAATATGGTAAGTTTTTAGCTTGCCCAGGTTATCCTGAATGTAAAAATGTCAAACCTATATTAGAAAAAATAGGTGTCAAATGTCCTTTATGTGAGGATGGGGAAATAGTTAAAAAGAGAACAAAAAAAGGCAGAATTTTTTACGGTTGCTCTAATTATCCAAACTGTGAATTTAATTCATGGCAAGAACCAGTACAAGAAAAGTGCCCTAAATGTGGGGGTATGATGGTTATTAGACAGACTAAAAACAGTAAAACATTAAGTTGTATTAATGAAAAATGTGGATATAATAAAAATATTTAAAATATAAAAAATATCTGTACAATTCTTGAAATATATAGTATGTTATATATGTGATGAAAATTCAGAATTGTTTTAGAAAATAAATGAGGAGGTTAATATATGGAAAGTTTATTAAAAAAAACTAGAAGGCTAAATAAAACACTTCAAAGCTATGGTTCAAAACCAATATCTTTCACAGAACTAAGCAAGATATTATCTGATATTCTGGAAGCTAATGTCTATATAGCAAGTACAAAAGGGAGAGTATTAGGCTATGCATTATCAGAAGGTTTTGACTGCGATATTGTAAATAGTGAAGTTGTAAAAGAAGGAAGATTCCCTAAGAAATACAATGAAGAGCTTTTAAAAATAAGTGAAACAAAAGAAAATATAAAAGACATGGATATATGCGTTTTCGACCAGACTACAAGATGTGAATATCCAGATAAGGTTTCAACGATAATTCCTATAAACAGTGGTGGCTCTAGACTTGGCACACTTGTAATAGCTAGGTTTGGAAAAGATTTCAGCGAAGAAGATTTGATACTTTGTGAGTATAGTGCAACTGTAGTTGGAATGGAAATACTTAGAGCAAAAAGCGAAGAAATTGAAGAAGAAGCAAGAAAGAAGTCTGTAGTTGACATGGCATTGGGAACTCTTTCTTATTCTGAACGAGAAGCAATGGAGTATATTTTTGAAGAACTTGATGGTATGGAAGGATTAGTTGTTGCTAGTAAAATTGCTGATCGCGTTGGAATAACAAGATCTGTTATAGTGAATGCATTAAGGAAATTTGAAAGTGCAGGAGTAATAGAATCGAGATCTTTAGGTATGAAAGGAACCCATATAAAAGTTTTAAATGATAAGCTCATAGAAGAATTAAGAAGAAATAAATAGTAATCATAAAAATAATCGCTTTTAGCGATTATTTTTTGATATGCAAATTGTTGAAATAATAATAATAATATGCTATACTATTTGAGGAATTACACACACGTCATGATGCAAGAGGTGTTCTCAAATTGAGTCCTTAAGCAAATGAGTGAAGTGGAGGAAAAAACTTGGAGGTGCAAATATGTCAGTAGTATCAATGAAAAATTTGTTGGAAGCGGGAGTCCATTTTGGTCATCAAACTAGAAGATGGAACCCAAAAATGTCTAAGTATATCTTTACAGAAAGAAATGGGATCTATATTATAGATTTACAAAAAACTGTTAAGATGATAGACGAAGCATATGCTGTAATGAAAGAAATAGTTGCTAACGGTGGAGAAGTTTTATTTGTAGGAACAAAAAAACAAGCCCAAGAAGCAATTGAAACAGAAGCAAAGAGATGTGGTATGCATTATGTTAATCAAAGATGGTTAGGCGGCATGCTCACAAACTACAAAACTATAAGAAAAAGAATTGATAGACTTCATGATTTAGAAAAAATGGAAGAAGATGGGATTTTTGATGTCCTTCCAAAGAAAGAGGTCATTCAATTAAAGCATGAAAGAGAAAGATTAGAAAAATTCCTCGGCGGGATTAAGAATATGAACAAAATACCAGATGTTTTGTTTGTTGTAGATCCTAGAAAAGAGAGAATTGCTGTAAAGGAAGCTCACATATTAGGAATTCCGGTAATAGGTATAGTAGACACTAATTGTGATCCAGATGAAGTGGATTATGTAATACCTGGAAATGATGATGCTATAAGAGCTGTAAAACTTATCACAGAAACTATTGCAAATGCTGTAATTGAAGCAAGACAAGGAGAGCAATTCTCTGTTGACCAAAATATTGATAAAAATAGCGATAAAAATAATGAAGAGATAGTTGATATAGAAGAATAAAATAGGAGTGATAAAATGGCTATAAGTGCTTCTTTAGTTAAAGAACTAAGAGAAAAGACTGGTGCTGGAATGATGGATTGCAAAAAAGCACTTGAACAAACCAATGGAGATATAGATAAAGCAATAGATTATCTTAGAGAAAAAGGATTGGCTTCCGCTTCAAAGAAGTCTGGTAGAATCGCAGCTGAAGGTCTAGTAGATGCTTATATTCATGGTGGAAGAATTGGTGTATTAATAGAAGTGAATTCGGAAACTGATTTCGTTGCAAAAAATGATGAATTCAAACAATTTGTTAAAGATATGGCAATGCAAGTTGCCGCATCGAATCCAAAAGTGATTTCTAGACAAGATCTAAGTGCAGAAGAAATAGCACATGAAAGAGAAATACAAACCAATAAAGTTATCAATGAAGGAAAACCAGCACATGTTGCTGAAAAAATTGTTGAAGGAAGAATGGAAAAGTTTTATGAAGATGTATGTCTTCTAGATCAACCATTTATTAAAGATCCTAGCATGAAAGTTAAAGACGTATTAGCACAATTAATAGCAAAAATAGGTGAAAACATAGTAATAAGAAGATTCACAAGATATGAAGTTGGAGAAGGATTAGAAAAGAAAGAAGAAAATTTTGCTGAAGAAGTCGCAAAACAAATGAAGATGTAATTATATATAGGAGAACACTTGTTGTTCTCCTTTATAAAATATTATAAGGAGTGTACATATGAGCCTTCAATACAAAAGAATCATTTTAAAATTAAGTGGAGAAGCTTTGGCGGGAAATAATGGCATGGGAATTGACCTTGACACAATTAAGGGCATTTCTTATCAGATTAAAAAAATTCATGATTTGGGTGTTGAAGTTGCAATAGTTGTTGGTGGTGGAAACTTCTGGCGTGGGAGATCTTCAAAAGATATGGACAGAGCAACATCAGATTATATGGGAATGTTGGGAACAATGATGAATGCATTAGCCTTACAAGATGCACTTGAAAAAATTGGTGTCATTACTCGAGTTCAGTCTGCAATAGAGATGAGACAGATAGCAGAACCATATATCAGAAGAAGAGCGATAAGACATCTAGAAAAAGGCAGAGTTGTAATCTTTGGAGCTGGTACAGGTAATCCATTTTTTTCAACAGATACAACGGCTGCATTGCGTGCAGCTGAAATTGAAGCAGATGTTATTTTCTTAGCAAAAAAAGGCGTTGATGGTGTATATGATTCTGATCCAAAACTAAATAAAAATGCAAAAAAATTTGACACTTTAAATTATATTGATATACTAAACTTAGGTTTGGGTATAATGGATTCAACAGCTACATCTCTTTGCATGGACAATAATATTCCATTAGTAGTATTTGGAATCGATGAGCCGGATAATATAGTAAATGTTGTCTTAGGAGAAAAAATTGGTACGAATATAAAGGGGGATTTGTAAATGCAGTTAGAAATTCATAAAGAAGCAGAACAGAAAATGAAAAAAACAATTGCAGTTTATAAAGAAGAACTTCAGGCGATAAGGGCAGGGAGAGCAAATCCTGCATTACTAGAAAGAATTACTGTAGACTATTATGGTCAAATCACACCTTTAAAACAAGTTGCAAGTATAACAGCTCCAGAACCAAGATTACTTGTCATTCAACCATGGGATTCTAAATTAATACCACTTATTGAAAAAGAGATATTAAAATCTGATTTGGGGTTGAACCCATCTAATGATGGAAAAGTTATAAGACTATTAATTCCTCAACTTACAGAAGAAAGACGTAAAGAATTGATAAAGTTAGTGAAAAAAAGCGCAGAAAATGCAAAAGTTGCAATAAGAAATACACGAAGAGAAGCTGTAGATAAAATCAAAAAAGCCGAAAAGGATAAAGAAATTTCTGAAGATGAAAAAAAGCTAGCTGAAGAAGAAATACAAAAGATAACTGACAAATACATCGAAGAAATCGATGAAATAACAAAGCAAAAAGAAGACGAACTACTTGAAATATAACCCTTCATCTTGAAGGGTTTTTTATTGATGGAGGTAGCATTTACTATGAACATAATTGATGATTATAAATTAGATGTAGAGAAAATCCCGCTACATGTGGGAATAATTATGGATGGAAATGGAAGATGGGCAACAGAAAAAGGCTTACCAAGACATTTAGGGCATCAAGAAGGTATGAAACGCGTCGTTGATGTTGTAGAAGCAGCAAATGATATTGGAGTTAAATTTTTGACATTATATGCATTTTCAACTGAAAATTGGAAAAGGTCTAAAATTGAGATAGATACTTTGATGAATCTATTAATAATATTTATTAGAAAAGAACTTAGAAGACTAGTCAAAAATAATATTAAAATAAATACTTTAGGAAACATCGATCAATTACCTTCTAATGCATTAAGCGAAGTTAAAAGAGCAGTTGATAAAACTAAAGATAATAAAGGAATGACTTTGAATATTGCATTAAACTATGGTTCTAGAATAGAAATAATTGATGCAATAAAAAAAATTATCAAAGATCATGATGATGGATTAATTAGCATTGATGAGATTAATGAGCAAGAATTTATTAAATATTTATATACGGACGGCCAACCTGATCCGGATTTAATTATAAGAACAAGCGGCGAAAAAAGATTGAGCAATTTTCTTACTTTTCAATCTGCATATTCTGAATTATATTTTACGGATCAATATTGGCCAGATTTTGATAAGAAATCTTTCTTTTTAGCAATAAAAGATTTTCAAAATAGACAAAGAAGGTTTGGAGGTATTTAATTGGATAATTTAAAGAAAAGGGTCTTATCTGGCATAATAGGTTTAACCTTCATGATCATAGTTGTCTTAAAGGGCAATATATTGCTAAATATATCGCTATTTTTAATATCTTTAATAGGTTTAAGAGAAATATTTAATGCACTTAGTAATATATCAATAAATCCAGTTAAATGGGTTGGATTTTTATCTTGTGTTTTTATATACTTATCTATTTATTTACAATTTGATATAAGCATCTTGATAATTTTAATTGCTTTAATCCTATTGGTAAACTATGTACTGAATGAAAAAATACATTTTATAGATATTTCAGCAACATTTTTTTCGATTATATACATTCCTTGTATGCTAATAAATATTTCTTATTTAGGTAACACTAGATATATATGGATGGTTTTCACTATTGCATTTGGTACTGATACTTTTGCGTATTTGATTGGCAGTACGCTGGGCAAACATAAGCTTAGTCCAAAGCTTAGTCCTAAGAAATCAGTAGAAGGAGCAATAGGAGGAATTTTTGGTAGTTTGATTATGACTGTGATATATAGTTATTATTTTGTACAAAATCATTTTGGACTGATTGCATTACTTGCAATTGTAGCTTCTATATTAGCACAAATAGGTGATTTAGCAGCTTCAAAATTAAAAAGAGAAGCAGGTATCAAGGACTATGGGAATATAATACCTGGTCATGGGGGCATTTTAGATAGATTTGATAGTATAATATTTGTAGCCCCTATCGTTTTTTATTTTTCAAAGTTTTTTTTATTATAAAATGAGGTGGTATTTTTTATGACAGTTATAGCAGCAATATTTGTGTTTTTAATCGTAATTCTTATTCATGAATTAGGTCATTTTACTGTTGCGAAGATAGTTGGAATAAAGGTAAATGAACTTTCAATCGGAATGGGACCAAGATTTTACCATACAAAACGAGGAGATACAGAATACTCTATAAGAGCTCTTCCTATAGGTGGATATGTAAAAATGGAAGGTGAGGATGAAGAGTCTGATGATCCAAGGGGCTTTTCTAAAAAAAGCCCTTTAGCTAGAATAGCCGTAGTCGCAGCTGGGGCAATAATGAACTTTATTCTTGCGATTATTGTATTATCAATTATTTCCTTTATGGTAGGTGAACCTACAACAACAATATCTGAGATTATTGAAAATAGTCCAGCAGAATTTGCCGGATTAAGACCTGGAGATAAGATAATTTCTATTTCAGGGGATAGAATCGACTCGTGGGATGACATAGTAAATAGTATAGAAAATTCAGATATAGAATCTCAATTAGAAATTAAGGTTGAACGTGATAATGATATTGTAAGTATTTTTGTAACTCCAAGGCTTGAGGATGGTAAGAAGATAATAGGTATCATACCTGAAGGTGAAGGTAATTTTATAACATCAATTAAAGAAGGTTTTTCAGAAACAGCTTATTTTATAAAAATGATGATTGACTTTATAATAACTGCATTTAGTGGTAATGTATCAGCAGATGATTTATCCGGACCTTTAGGGGTGATTTCAGCTGTTAACCAAGCTGCTAACCAAGGGATCATTAGTTTATTATATTTATTGGCTTTTATAAGCGTAAATTTAGGATTTATCAACTTGTTGCCATTTCCAGCACTTGATGGTGGAAGAATTGTATTTTTAATAATAGAACTGGTGCGAGGAAAGCCAATAGACCAAAAAAAAGAAGGATTAATTCATTTTATTGGTTTGATTTTATTATTTGCACTTATGATATTTGTGACTTATAATGATATTTTAAGAACCAATCTATTTTAGGAGATAATAATATGATAAGAAAAAAAACAAAAAAAATAAAAGTAGGAGAATTATATGTAGGCGGCGATGCACCAATAACCGTTCAATCGATGACAAATACAGTAACTCAAGATATAGACAATACTGTTAGACAAATGCTTGAATTAGAGAAAAATGGTTGTGACATAATAAGAGTTGCTATAAATACTGATGAAGATGCTAAAGCAATTAAGGAAATTAAAAAATATATTAAAATGCCCATAATCGGTGATATTCAATTTGATTATCGCTTAGCTTTAAGCGCAGTTAAATATGGAGTTGATGGTTTAAGGATCAATCCCGGGAATATTGGGAATGAACAAAAAGTTAAAGAAATTGTTAAAGCTTGTAATGATGCAAATATATCTATAAGAATAGGTGTAAATTCAGGTTCAATTAAGAAAGAATACCTTGAAAAGTATAATGGCGTTAATGAGAATTCTATTGTAGAAAGTGCATTAGAACAAGTTAATTTATTGGAAAGCTTGAATTTTAATAATATCAAGATATCACTCAAAGCAAGTTCTGTTCCTCTTACCATTGAATCTTATAAGAAAATGTCTGAAATAGTTGATTATCCATTACATTTGGGAGTGACTGAAGCAGGTACTCCATGGAGAGGTACTATTAAATCATCTATTGGAATTGGTGCGTTATTATCAATGGGGATCGGTGATACAATAAGAGTATCATTAACCTCTGATCCAATTGAAGAAGTAAGGGTAGGGAAAGAAATATTAAAATCTCTAGGTTTAAGAAAAGAAGGGTTGACTCTAATATCATGCCCAACATGTGGAAGAACTAAGATCAATTTGATCAAATTAGCAGAAGAAGTTGAAAAAGCTTTAGATCACATTGATAAACCACTAACAGTTGCAATTATGGGCTGCGTAGTAAATGGACCTGGAGAAGCGAAAGAAGCAGACATAGGTATTGCTGGAGGCATTGGAGAAGGATTAATATTCAAAAAAGGTCAAATAATTAAAAAAGTAAAAGAAGAATACTTGCTTGAAGAATTATTAAAAGAAATAGAGAAACTATGATTATTAGGAGTAGATTAATATGCTTTCTGAATATCAAGCTGTAGTAAATTTTTTTACTGATGTTAACCAAATACCACAACTCAAAAATGTTTATATTGAAAGAGTTATTTTTAATCCTAAAAAATCAATGTTGTCAATAAATTTGATAACTCCACTAGACTACAATGAGAAATATACTGAATTAATTTACAATTCCATTGTAAAGAGATTTCCAAATTATACTATCTCACTTATATTTTCTAATGATATATTTGAAGATGTTGATTTTACAAAAAAATATATTGTGTCAATGATAAGAAATAAAATACCTTCAAGTAATTCATGGGTAGAGAATTTGTTAATTGACGATGATACAGAATCAGTCCAAATACAATTTCCAAATCAGGTTTCTTTTCACTCATTTAATTTGAATGGGCTACGTTCTGAAATAGAAGAATTTTTAAAATCTGTTTTTAATAAAAAGCTATTAGTATCGATTTGTGAAAACGACAATATTGAGACTTTTTTTGCAGATCAAAATTCTAAAGAACTTGAAATTGTGAAAGAAATTAATCAATCTGATAATACAAAAGACAAACAGACTAAAACAGTTAGGTTTGAAAGATCCAAGAATAAAGTTTTTGATAAAACACTAACATCGAAGACTGTAGATCTTATCAACATCGATTTAAGTTCAGGAAACGTAACTATATTCGGAGAGATATTTGATTTAAACTATAAGGATATAAGAGGAAATAAAAAGCTGTTATCATTTTACATCACAGATTTTACAAATTCAATACAATGTAAATTATTTATTATGAATGATAAAATAGATGATTATATGGAAGTTTTAAGGGAAGGAGTTAACTTATATGTAAATGGTGATATCACTTATGATAATTATAGCCGTGAGATTACTTTGATGGTAAAATCAATGAATCCCGTGGCTAAAGAAAATAAAAGTGATTTAAGTCCACAAAAAAGAGTGGAACTTCATCTTCATACTAATATGAGCTCAATGGATGGTATTAGTCCGGCTAAACTTTTAATCAAAAGAGCTATAGAATGGGGTCACCAAGCCATTGCTATAACTGACCATGGTGTAGTTCAGGCATTTCCAGAAGCTAGTGAATTTAATAATAAGATAAAAATCATATATGGGGTAGAGGCATATATGATAAATGATCAAAAAGAGATAATTACCAATTTCGAAAAGCATGAAGTATTAGATGATTTTGTAGTTTTTGATATCGAAACTACGGGATTGTCAGCTCGTAATGATAAAATTACAGAAATTGGCGCGGTCAAAATAATGAATGGAGTCGTGATTGATAGATTCGAACAGCTCATAAATCCTGGAATACCCATACCTTACAATATTACTTCTCTAACTGGAATTACTGATGACATGGTATCAAACATGCCCAAAATAGAAGAAGTTTTACCTAAGTTTATGGATTTTATTGGAGACTCTATCTTGGTTGCTCATAATGCTTCCTTTGATGTGGGATTTATTAGAGAAGCATGTAATAACATGAACATAAATTTAAACAACGCAGTTTTAGATACATTAGCTCTCTCAAGAGCACTATTTCCAAATTTGAAAAGTCATAAACTCAATATTATTGCTAAATTTTTAAATGTTGAACTTATAAATCATCATAGAGCTGTTGATGATGCAAGAGCAACAGGAGATATATTAATTAAGATGTTAGAAGTCTTAGAAGAAAAAGGGATCACAACTCCACAAAAATTGAATACAGGGTTGAATTTTTCAAATATAAATAAGAATGACACATATCATTGTATTATACTCGCTAAGAATCAAGAAGGTATTAAAGATTTATACAATTTAATCTCAAAATCTCATTTAGAATATTTTTACAGAAAGCCACGCATGCCAAAAAGCTTGATAAAAAAATATAGAAAAAACTTGATAATTGGAAGTGCATGCGAACTTGTAGAAGTATACAAGGCAGTATTATCAAATAAACCAACAGCGGAGATTAATGAAATTATTGATTTTTACGACTATATAGAAATTCAACCTATAGATAACAATTATCACTTAGTCAGAGAAGGGGTAGTAAAAGACAGGGACGAATTAAAGTATATCAATAAAAAAATTTATGATTTGTCGAAATCAAGGAATAAAATTGTTGTAGCAACTGGAGATGTTCATTTCTTAAATCCAGAAGATGAAATCTATAGGCGTATCATAATGTGTGGTCAAGGATTTAATGATGCTGATTATCAACCTCCACTTTATTTTAAAACGACAGATGAAATGTTAGAAGAATTCGTTTATTTAGGTGAAGAAATTGCTAAAGAAATAGTAATTACGAATACAAATAAAATTAGCGATTTGATTGACAATGTAAAACCAATACCAGATGGAACATACCCTCCTAAAATTGAAGGGGCAGATGAAGAACTTAAAGAAATGGCCTTTACTAATGCAGTAAAAATGTATGGTGATCCATTACCAGATATTGTAGAAGAAAGGCTGACTCGGGAACTGGATTCCATTATAAATAATGGTTATTCTGTATTATATATAATAGCCCAAAAATTAGTCACAAAATCAATGCAAGATGGGTATTTGGTAGGTTCTAGAGGTTCTGTCGGTTCTTCTTTGGTGGCGACAATGAGCGGAATAACCGAAGTTAACCCATTACCACCTCATTATGTATGTGATGCTTGCCACTACACAGAATTTTTCGAAGATGGTAAAGTAGCTTCAGGATTTGATTTAGGAGATAAGATTTGCCCAAAATGTGGTAAACTTTTAAAAAAAGATGGTCATGATATTCCTTTTGAAGTGTTTTTAGGATTTGAAGGAGACAAGGAGCCTGACATCGATCTTAATTTCGCCGGTGAATATCAGCCTATAGCTCATAAATACACTGAAGAATTATTTGGTGAAGGGAAAGTGTTTAGAGCTGGGACAATAGGAACTATAGCAGAAAAAACTGCCTATGGTTTTGTAAAAAAGTATTATGAACAAAAAAATATTTCAATCAGTCAAGCTGAAATTAATAGATTAGTAAAAGGATGTACTGGGATTAAAAGGACTTCAGGGCAACACCCTGGTGGTGTTATGATAGTTCCTCACTACAAGGATATACATGATTTCACACCAATCCAATTTCCAGCTGATGATAATTCCTCAGGCGTAATTACTACACATTTTGATTATCATTCTATTAGTGGGAGAATATTAAAACTAGACATCTTAGGGCATGACGTTCCAACTATCATAAAAATGCTAGAAGATCTTACAGGAATAAATCCACTCTCAATACCTCTTGATGACAAAGACACAATGAGTTTATTTACAAGCACAAAAGCATTGAAAATTTCACCTGAGGAAATAAATTGTCCTGTAGGAACTCTTGGTATACCAGAATTTGGCACCAAATTTGTGCGCCAAATGTTGGTCGAAACTTCCCCTACTACATTTTCAGAATTAGTAAGGATATCAGGCCTTTCTCATGGTACTGACGTATGGGTTAACAATGCTCAAGATTTAGTTAAAAATAATATAGCTTCTTTAAAGGAGGTTATATCAACCAGAGAAGACATTATGCTCTTTTTAATAAATGCGGGTTTAGACAAGAAGAAAGCCTTCTTCACAATGGAGAAAGTAAGAAAAGGTAAGGGATTAAGTCAAGAAGATCAAGACATAATGAGAAGCTTAAATATCCCAGAGTGGTATATTGAATCGTGCAACAAAATAAAATATATGTTTCCAAAAGCACATGCTGCAGCATATGTTACCATGAGTTTCAGAATTGCATATTTTAAAGTACATTATCCTAAAGCTTTTTATGCGACATATTTTACAACAAAAGCTAGTGATTTCGATGCAGAGTTAATCTTACAAGGTAAAAATGCCATAAAATCAAAGATAGAAGAAATTGAATATAAAAATAATGAAGCTACAGCAAAAGAAAAAAATCAGTTGACAATATTGGAAGTCGCTCTAGAAATGTATGCACGAGGTTTGAAATTCGAAAAAGTAGACTTATATAAATCAGATAGCGATAAATTCCTTATTGGGAGTGAAGGTATTATACCACCTCTAAAAACACTCGAAGGTATTGGAGAAAATGCTGCTAGAAAGTTAGTTGAAGAAAGGGCAAAAGCTCCATTTTTATCAATTGAAGAATTAATTGTAAGAGGAAAAGCATCAAGACCTGTTATAGATGCATTGGATAAGCATGGCTGTTTAGATAATCTTCCAGAAACAAATCAAATCAGCCTTTTTAACATTTGATTTAATTGATCGATTATGATATAATTTACTAAGACAATTAACAAGTAATTCAAAGAGTGGGGAATCCCACTCTTAATTTTTGCAAGAGGTATGGTGAAAAAATTGAATAGAAAAGAGATAGTTCAGTCTGTAAAATCATTAGGCGAACCTTTAATATCCAATTTAGGATATGAAATGGTTGATGTCGAATTTGTCAAAGAACAAAATGAATATTACTTAAAAATATTTATTGATAAAAGTGGAGGTATTAATTTAGAGGATTGCCAATTGGTAAGTGAGATTATAGGAGAAAAATTAGATGAACTAGATATAATTGATATATCTTATTATCTAGAAGTATCATCTCCAGGATTAGACAGACCAATAAAAACAGACAAAGATTTAAAAAGAAATTTAGAAAAAGAAGTAGAAGTAAATTTATACAAATCAGTAAATGGTGAAAAACATATTGAAGGTATATTAATTGATTATGATGAAAAAACTGTTACAATACAAGTTGAAGAAGATAAAATGACAATTCCAAGAGAATTAATTTCGTTAATGAGACAAATAATACGTTTTTAATATTTGAATATGAGGAGGAGTAAAAGGATGAATGTTGATTTCATCAGCGCCCTTGAAGAAATAGAAAAAGAAAAAGGGATTCCAAAATGCATAATTATAGATGCCTTAGAGTCAGCACTAATATCTAGCTATAAAAAGAACTTTGGTTCTTCACAAAATGTAGTAGTAGAAATTGATAATAACACAGGTGATGTAAAAGTCTTTGCAATCAAGTCAATTGTGGACAATGATGAATTAGAAGATGAATTGCTGCAGATTTCAATCGAATCTGCTAAAAAAATAGATCCTAAATTAAGTGTTGGAGACTCTATAAAGCTAGAAGTTACACCGAAAGATTTTGGTAGAATAGCAGCTCAAACAGCAAAACAAGTAGTAATACAAAGGATTAAAGATGCAGAAAGAGACGTGATATTTGAAGAGTTTATTAATAGAGAAAATGAGATTATCACAGGACAGGTACAAAGAATATCAAAGAACAATGTATATATTGATCTTGGGAAGATAGAAGGGATATTACCTCCTACAGAGCAAATACCTGGAGAAATATATAATCAAGGTGACAGGTTAAAATTACTTATTTCGGAAGTTAAAAAAACCACAAAGGGACCGCAGATAATTTTGTCAAGGGCAAGTGCAAGCCTGGTAAAGAGATTATTTGAAATAGAGGTTCCTGAAATAGTAGAAGGTATAGTTGAAATTTATTCAATTGCAAGAGAAGCTGGCTCAAGAACAAAAATAGCTGTATTTTCTAAGAGTGAGGAAGTAGATGCGCTCGGGGCTTGCGTTGGCTTTAAAGGAACTAGAGTAAAAGCTATTGTAGATGAACTGAATGGTGAAAAAATAGATATTGTAATTTGGAGCAAAAATGTGGATGAATTTATTGCTAATAGTTTAAGCCCTTCAAAAGTTCTTCATGTGTTTTCCAACGAGAAAGAGAAATCAGCACTTGTAATAGTTCCTGACCATCAATTATCATTAGCAATTGGTAAAGAAGGCCAGAATGCAAGATTAGCTGCAAAATTGACTGGTTGGAAAATCGATATAAAATCTGAAAGCCAATACAATAGTATAAATGGAGATGGTTTAAATGAGTCCTAAAAAAATACCACTAAGAAAATGTATTGCTTGTAATGAAATGAAACCAAAACGAGATTTAATAAGAATAGTAAAAAATAGCGATGGCATAGTAAGTGTAGATCTAACTGGAAAAGCAAATGGAAGAGGTGCATATATCTGTGCTTCTGAAGATTGCTTAAATGATATAATTAAATCAAAAAAATTGTCAAAACATTTACAAACTGAAATTAATGAAGACGTATACCAAAAACTTAGAGAGGTTATCAAAAAATGAAAGTCACCTAAAAATCGGAGGTGTTAAGATGGCGAAAATAAGAATTTATGAATTAGCTAAAGAATTAAATATGTCTAGCAAGGAGCTAGTTGAAAAAATATCAGAACTCAATATAAATGTCCATAGCCATATGAGTTCTATTGAGGAAGAAGATGCTAAACTGATTAAAGAACTATTACTAGAAGAAGAAAATAAAGTACAAGAATCTACAGAAGATAAAGACAAATTAATAGAAGAGACTCAGATAAATGCTGAATTAACAAGTGCTGAATTTGATGAGAAAAAAACAAAGCACAAAAAAACAGGCAAGAAAAAAAATAACATTAAGGAAGATAATATAGATAATAAAGATATGATAGAGAATACCCTTGAAAAAACAATACAAATTGAAACAGAGATTACAGTAAAAGAATTAGCTGAAAAATTACAATTAAATCCTGCCCAAGTTATTTCAAAATTGATACCATTAGGCATTATGGCTACTCAGAATCAAACTATTGATTCTGAAATTGCTGAGTTAGTAGCAGAAGAATTTGGATATAAAATCAGTGTCTCAACTACTAAAGAAGAAGAATCTGAAATTGATAAGCTAGATTATGAAGATGACCCTAATGATTTATTACCAAGACCTCCTGTTGTAACAGTAATGGGTCATGTCGATCATGGCAAAACCTCATTATTGGATGCAATTAGGCATACTAATGTTACAGGGAAGGAAGCTGGTGGAATAACCCAACATATCGGAGCTTACACTGTAAATATTAATAATAAGAAAATTGTATTTTTAGATACCCCTGGGCATGAGGCATTTACTTCCATGCGTGCTAGGGGAGCTAAGATAACTGATATAGCAATACTTGTAGTTGCAGCAGATGATGGTGTTATGCCTCAAACAATTGAAGCTATTTCACACGCAAGAGCTGCAAATGTACCTATAATTGTAGCTATTAATAAAATTGATAAACCTGAGGCAAACATTGATAGAGTTAAGCAAGAATTAGCTGAAAATGGTGTTTTGGCAGAAGACTGGGGCGGTGATACAATAATGGTTCCAGTATCTGCAAAAAATAAAATTGGCATCGAAGATTTGCTTGAAATGGTTTTATTAGTAGCTGAAATGCAAGAATTAAAGGCAAATCCAAATAGAAAAGCAGTGGGCACAATTATTGAAGCTCAATTAGATAAAGGTAGAGGTCCTGTAGCTACTGTATTAGTTCAAAAAGGGACGTTAAATGTTGGAGATATGGTTGTATCAGGTACAGCTAGTGGAAGAATTAGAGCTATGTTTGATGATAAGGGGAAAAAAGTCAAAAAAGCAACTCCATCAATTCCTGTGATGATTTTAGGTTTATCAGAAGTACCAAATGCTGGAGATATGATTTATGCTGTAGAAAATGAAAAAATAGCAAGGCATTTAGCCGATCTAAAAAAGAATGAACTAAAAGAACAACAAATTAAGCAAACAACAAAAGTATCTCTAGATGATCTATTTGAAAGAATCAAATTAGGTGAATTAAAAGAGTTAAATCTTATCATTAAAGCTGACGTTAGAGGTTCAATAGAAGCATTAACTCAATCTGTAAATAAATTAGAAACAGATGAAGTGAGAGTTAATGTTATTCACAGTGGGGTTGGTGGTATATCAGAAAGCGATGTAATGCTAGCTTCAGCCTCAAATGCACTAGTGATAGGTTTCAATGTAAGACCAAATTTAAATGCCATAGAAGTTGCAAAAAAAGAAAATGTTGACATTAGAACATATAGAGTAATTTATGAAGCAATTGAAGATATACAAGCAGCGATAAAAGGAATGCATGCTCCTAAAATAGTTGAAGAAGTTTTAGGTCGAGCAACAGTTAGGGCAACTTTTAGACTCCCAAATGGTACTTCTGTTGCTGGAATATATGTACTAAATGGCAAAATTACTAGAAATTCAAAAATACGACTATTGAGAGATGATGTGGTTATTTATGATGGGTCGGTTTCATCATTGAAAAGATTCAAAGATGATGTTAAAGAAGTACAAACTGGCTTTGAAGCTGGTTTAGCTTTAGAAAACTTCAATGACATCAAAGAAGGAGATAATATTGAAGCTTATATTTTGAAAGAAGTAGATAGCAATTAGGGGTGTTGAAAATGAATGAGAAGAGAATAAATAGGATCTCTGAAGAAGTAAAAAGAGTTGTTGCTGATTTGATTTTAAATAATATAAAGGATCCCAGAATCAGCAAAATGGCTAGTGTAAATAGAGTAGTTGTAACAAAGGATTTAAAATACGCTAAAATATATGTATCAGTATTGGGCAATGAAGAAGAAAAAGCTAATACTTTGAAAGGCCTTGAGAGCGCAAAAGGATATATAAGAAAAGCCATTGGAGATAAAGTAAATCTTAGAATAACACCTGAGCCTATATTTTATATTGACGATAGCATTGAACATGCCATTTATATGACAAATCTTATAAAACAAGTTTCAAATGATGAAAATATTAGTAAAGAACAAACTGATGGAGAATCAGAAAATGAATAATATGATAAAACAAAAATTATCTAATGAAATAAATAAATCAACTTGCATTGGGGTAGTATCACATTTAAATCCTGATGGGGATAATATTGGATCGATATTAGCACTTGGAAATTCACTGGAAAAATTTGGTAAAAATGTTACAATATTAAAATCTGATTATGTACCTAGTGATTTATTATTCCTACCTAATATAAATAAAATAATAAAGCCAGAAGATAATTTGAGATTTGACCTAATATTTGTATTAGACAGTAGTGATCCTGAGAGACTTGGTGATAACCAAAAATATTTATCAAATTCAGGAGCCATAATTA